>JAYTEZ010000211.1:0-10631 GCA_043734805.1 Microbacteriaceae bacterium | reverse complement strand
GGGTGCTGCGTGATGCACTCCTCGAGCAGAGTCTGTCCCTTCTCGAGAAGTTCGGCACGGAACGAGTCCCAGTCCGTGATCGCGTCCGCTTCGTAGCGTTGGACTCCGTGCCCCGAGTCGCTGACCGGAACCTTGCCCATGACTCGCCCGTGACGTTGGACAAACGCGCGAATCTCGGCACTCGAAACGGTTCGGATGTCGAGCCATTCGCGTGAAAGAAACTGATCGAAGGTGCGATTGAATTCGATTTTATCGTGGAAGAGCACCCGATAGTCGGGTTGATCAAACGTCATCGCAATGTGGTTGGAGATTGCGGATGTCATGAAGGTGGCTCGCTCCGCGCGGCTGAGGATCGCGAAGTCGTAGTCGACGTAATCCTGGAACGGGGTGTCCCGAAACGCGGCCGACCAGAGCATGTCGACCAGCACAACCGGCAACGGCTTACGGTGCGTCGCGGCGGCCTCGCGAGCCCGCCTGATTACAGACGCGGCATCCAAGCGTCGAACCCGACGCACCAGATAGTGAAGGCGGGTTCCCAGTGCAAAGCCCCTCGTTTTCACGGTGGTGTTTCTCTCGCCGGCGACCGTCATGTGACTCCTAATTTCAGGATTCAGTTTACGCGGTGCGATTCAGCGGCTCGGGGTGCGCAGGTACGTCGGGCTCATCCACGCCCGTCTCGCCGCCGTGGATAGACTGAAACCGTGCCACCCGAATGTGAAGGCACCGTCGCCACGGCGGGGAACGTGTTTTCGAGGACCTAGACGCCCCGTCCGACAAGAAAGCACCGGTGATCTTCCGCCCATGCGTGACGCAAGAATCGATCTCTCCGCCCTCCGTGTCAATGTCGGCCTGTTGGTGTCGCCACGGCTCGTCGTCGATGTCGCAGCTGACGCCTACGGGCACGGCGCGATAGAGGTGGCGAATGCCGCGATCACGGCCGGCGCACGGATGCTCAGGGTGCGCGACGCCGACGAGGAGTCGGAATTGCGTCGGGTGGGGATCGACGTGCCCATCATCGTCTCGGTCCGCCAGGACGGGGCGGAGTCGTCGGCGGTCTACGGGGTGGGTAGCGCGGCGCGGGCTCACGGATTCCGCCCGGTCATGCGCGTCAGCGCCCCGGTGATATCTCTCAAGACGATCGACGAAGGCGAACCGGTGTCGTACGGGTACACGTGGCGGGCACCTCGTCGCACCGGTCTCGCACTAGTGCCGCTCGGCTATGCCGACGGACTGACGCGCGCGTCGAGCAACCGCGGATCGGTGTGGCTCTGCGGGTCGATGCGCCCCATCGTTGGTCGCGTTGCCATGGATGTCATCGTGCTCGAGCTTGGCTCCGACATCGTCGCACTCGGCGACGAGGCTGTGCTCTTCGGCGACCCGGAAACCGGCGTGGCGGCCGTTGACGAGTGGGCCCTGACGATCGGACTCGACGCCCTCGACGTCACGGCGGGAATCGGCACCCGCGTCCGGAGGAGTTACGTATGACCGTCGCTGTGATCGACCTCGATGCGTATCGCCACAATATCGCGCTGCTCGCCGCCCGCATGGCGCCCGCCGAGCTGATGGTGATGGTGAAAGCGGATGCCTACGGGCACGGGCTCCTGCCGGTGGCGCTCACGGCGCTCGACTGCGGCATCCGCTCCATCGGCGTCCTCGACGCCGAATCCGGCCTGGCGCTGCGTTCGGCGGGGATCGGATCGGAGGTGCGCCTCTTCGCCTGGTTGTTCTCGACGGTCGAGGACTACCGTCCGCTCATCGAGGCCGATATCGACCTCGGCATCTCGCACCTGCACCAGTTGGAGCGGATAGCGGCAGCTAACGCATCCCGACGCGCGAGACTCCACCTGAAGATCGACACCGGGCTCCATCGCAATGGCGCGACCGTGGAGGAATGGCCCCTGCTCGTTGGGCGGGCTCTCCAGCTCCAGGCCTCTGGCGTCGTCGAGCTCTACGGGGCGTGGACCCATATCGGCGAGGCCTCGGACCGGGAGGACACGGTGGCGATCGAGCGTTTCGACCGCGCCATCGCCGAGGCGCAGAGTCTCGGGGCGTCCTTCTCGATGCGTCATCTCGCGGCGAGCGCCGCGGCGTTCGCACGCGGTGATGCGCGTTACGACACGGTCAGGGTAGGGGCGTTCACCTATGGCATCGCGCCCGGCGGTGGCATCGGCCCCGCGACGCTGAACCTGCGGCCCGTCATGTCGCTGCAGACGGAAGTGCTCGAGGTGATTGGATCCGGATCCCGGCGATTTGCACGCATCCCGGTCGGCTTCACGGACGGCGTGCCGGCGGCGGCCGCCGGGCGGGTTTCAGTGTCCCTGGCAGGTATTCGGATGCCCCTGATGACGGTGGGGCCGGGTCATTCCGAGATCGACGTCTCGGGAGGTCCGGCGTCCGCGGGAGATGGAGTCGTGCTGTTCGGAACCGGCGACTCCGGCGAGCAGACCCTACAGGAATGGGCAGACGCACTCGACACGATCGGCGAGGAACTCGCGGTGCGGGTGGGTCCGCGAATTCCGCGGCACTATCGACGAACCCTTTGAACGCTCAAGCCGCCCCTACGTCCGCCGCACCTGTGTCAATCGCACCTCTTGTCAATCGACGAGGCCGGCGGGCGGTGAGCTAGGAGCGAACGTCCTCGACGAGTCGGGCCGACTCATCGTGCCATTCGAGCGCCGTCGCCGAGAGCTTCTCCTTGAAGCGGGCTCCGTGGTGCGCGCAGAAGATGAGTTCGCCGGTCGCCATAGTCACGCGGATGTAGGCCTGAGCGCCGCAGCTGTCACAGCGGTCTGACGCGGTGAGCTGGTGGCTGGAGGCGAGATCGCCCATCGCCGATGTACCGGTCGCGGTTGTTTCGGGTGCAATTTGAGCCATGAGTTGCTCCTCCAGTTCCGTATCTAAAAAGCGATTACCTCTATACAAACACGGTCCCGTTCCATCGGGGCTGCATAACCCCCGCATTTCGCTGAACGCGTAGTGCCCAAAACAGGGGGTGTCGGATGCCTGGCCAGCCATCCGCTGTCATTAGGGTTAAACCCGGCGCGCCCGGCATCCATTCCCGCACTCGTGGTGGTCGGCCGTGCATGACGAGGAGAAAAACGTGGCGAGTTCGGACTACTCTGCCCGGCACCTGTCGGTGTTGGAAGGGCTTGAGGCCGTTCGCAAACGCCCCGGAATGTACATCGGCTCGACGGACTCCCGCGGGCTCATGCACTGCCTGTGGGAGATCATCGACAACTCGGTCGACGAGGCGCTCGGTGGCCACGGCGACGAGATCCGTGTCATCCTGCACAAGGACAACAGCGTCGAGGTCCGGGACACCGCGCGAGGCATCCCCGTCGACATCGAGCCGAAGACCGGACTCTCGGGCGTCGAGGTCGTGTTCACGAAACTGCACGCCGGTGGGAAGTTCGGCAGTGGTTCCTACGCCGCATCCGGTGGGCTGCACGGGGTGGGCGCGTCCGTCGTCAACGCGCTCTCGGAACGGCTCGATGTCGAGGTCGACCGCGACGGCAAGACCTGGGCAATGTCATTCCACCGCGGCGAGCCCGGTGTGTTCGCCGATGGGGGCGAGCCGCAACCGGATGCCGCCTTCACGCCATTCGAGAACACGAGCGAACTGCGAGTCGTCGGCAAGGTCACTCGTGGGGTCACCGGTACACGGGTGCGCTACTGGGCCGACCCGCAGATCTTCAGCCGCGGAACGACCTTCCAGACCGATGAGCTGCTTGCTCGGGCGCGACAGACGGCTTTTCTCGTTCGCGGCCTCAGTCTGGACATCACCGACGAGCGCGGTGCGGAGCCGACCCGCGAGATCTTCAGATTCGATGGCGGCATCTCCGAGTACGTTGACTTCCTCGCGCCGGACGCCGCGCTGACCGAGACCTGGCGGATGACCGGCACAGGCACCTTCACCGAGACCGTCCCCGTTCTCAACCAGGGCGGCGCGATGGTGCCGACCGAGTTGAACCGCGACTGCGAAGTCGACATCGCGCTGCGATGGGGCACCGGTTATGACTCGGTGTTCCGCAGCTACGTGAACATCATCGCGACGCCAAAGGGCGGTACGCACCAGTCCGGTTTTGAGCAGGGCATGCTCAAGTTCCTGCGCGCGCAGGTCGAGCAGAACGCACGCCGCCTCAAGGTCGGCAGCGGCGCAAACAGCACCGAGAAGCTCGAGAAGGACGACATCCTTGCCGGCCTCACCGCCGTGCTAACCGTTCGCCTGCCCGAACCGCAGTTCGAGGGCCAGACCAAGGAGATCCTCGGCACGCCCGCGGTGCGAAACATCGTGGCCAACGTGGTCGCGAAGACCATGGCCGAGAGATTCGGATCGAGCAAGCGCGACGACAAGACGCAGTGCGCCCTCGTGCTCGACAAGATCGTGGCGGAAATGAAGTCGCGGGTTTCGGCGCGGGCCCACAAGGAGACCCAACGCCGAAAGAATGCGCTTGAGAACTCTTCGCTGCCGGCGAAACTCGTCGACTGCCGAAGCAGCGACGTCGCCAACAGCGAGCTGTTCATCGTCGAGGGTGACTCGGCGCTCGGAACGGCCAAGCTGGCCCGCGACAGTGAATATCAGGCCCTCCTCCCGATTCGCGGCAAGATCCTCAACGTTCAGAAGGCATCCGTCGCTGACATGTTGTCGAACACCGAGTGTGCGTCCATCATCCAGGTGATCGGGGCCGGATCCGGTCGCAGTTTCGAGTTGACATCCGCGCGCTACGGCAAGGTCATCATCATGAGTGACGCGGATGTCGACGGAGCGCACATCCGCACCCTGCTGCTTACGCTGTTCTTTCGGTACATGCCCGACATGATCCGTGACGGTCGCGTCTACGCCGCCGTGCCACCGCTGCACCGGGTCATTGTCATGAACCCGGGCACGAAGCCCAACGAGACGATTTACACCTACTCCGAGGCCGAGCTGAATGGAGTGCTGTCGGGGCTCAAACGAAGCAATAAACGCTACCAGGACCCCATCCAGCGTTACAAGGGACTCGGCGAGATGGACGCCGACCAGCTCGCGACCACGACGATGGACCGCCAACACCGCACGCTGCGTCGCGTGCAGATCACGGATGCCGTGAACGCCGAGCGCGTGTTTGAACTGCTCATGGGGAATGACGTCGCTCCTCGCAAGGACTTCATTATCGCGGGCTCCGACGGGCTGTCGCGCGAGCGCATCGACGTCTAACTGCCACCCCGACGACCACGGGTGGACTCTAGTCCGAGGTGGGCACGATCGACGTGCCGATCAAGCCGATGACCGCCTCGAGCGGCGTGCCCGACGCATCACGCTTGGCGCCGACATCCGGGAGCACGCGCACCGAGCCGTCGATCCCGACCGCGTGTGCGGGCGCCGGACCCGCCCAGGCAACCGCGAGAATGTCTTCCCCTTTGAGGAACGAGTGCGCGCGTACGCCCCCGGTCGCGCGACCCTTGCCGGGGAACTCCGAGAGGCGGGATACCTTCCCACGGCCCGGGTCGGTTCCCGCGATCGTTGCCGAGCTCATCGATACGGTTGCAACGACGACGTCCGCCGCCGGATCAACCGATCCGAAGAAAATCACCTCGGCCCGTGCCCCGAGGTTGATGCCGACCATTCCCCCGGCGGATCGGCCCTGCGGTCGTACGGTCGAGGCGGAGAAGTGCAATAGCTGGGCATCCGACGTCACGAACAGAAGCTCGTCGCCCTCGCCAGCCTGTTGCGCCCCGACGACCTGATCGCCCGGCTTGAGGGCGATCACCTCGAAGTCCGGCCGATTCGGGTAGTCGCCTGGAGTCAGCCGCTTCACGACGCCCTGGCGAGTACCGAGGGCAATCGGCTCACCCGAGCTCAGTGAGACCAGCGAGAGCACCCGCTCCTTCTTCGCATCGAGCGCGAGGTAGTCGGCGATCTTCACGCCGGCGGCGAGTTGGATCGAGTTCTCCGGTACGACAGGCAGATCGATGGGGGAGAGGCGAACGAGGCGTCCCAGATTCGTGATGGCACCGATTTCCGTGCGGCTTGTCGTATCGACGCTCGAGCGGATGGCATCGTGCTTGCTGCGCCGGGCGACGCGCGCGGGGGTGAGGCGTGCGTCATCCGAAAGGTCGACGCGGATGACGCGGCCGGTCGTCGAGAGGAAGACGCGGCAGGGCGCGTCCGCGATTTCGAGCACAGCGGGGGCGGACCGCGAGGACGAGGTGGCGATGCTCGGTCGCGCCTCCGTGAGAAGAGTGCGGCGAGGCGTACCGAACCGCCCGGCAACCTCCTCGAGCTCGTCAGAGACGAGCTGGCGCACCCGCTGCTTCACCGAGAGCAGTTCATCCAGAAGCGCGATCTCTGCCTTCAGCTGGTCACGCTCGGCCTCCAACTCGATGCGCGAGAACTTCGTGAGTCGGCGCAACCGCAGCTCGAGGATGTACTCCGCCTGCACGTGGCTCAGGTCGAAAACGTCGATGAGCCGAAGGCGCGCCTGCTCGGAGTCGTCACTCGTGCGGATGACCTGGATCACCTCGTCGATATCGAGGATCGCGACGAGCAGGCCTTCGACGAGGTGCAGCCGCTCTCTCTTGCGCGCCAGCCGAAATTGGCTGCGTCGCGTGACGACGGAGATGCGGTGATCGATGTAGACCTGCAGCAGTTCGCGCAGGCCGAGAGTCTGCGGTCCTCCGTCGACGAGGGCGACGTTGTTGATATTGAAGGAGTCTTCGAGTGGGGTGTAGCGGTAGAGCTGCTCGAGCACGGCTTCCGGGCTGAACCCGGTCTTGATACCAACGACGAGGCGCAGGCCGTGCTTTCGGTCGGTGAGGTCCGTGACGTCGGAGATGCCGTTGAGCTTCTTGGAGTTGACGCCGTCCTTGATCTTCTCGATGACCTTCTCGGCGCCGACCATGTACGGCAGCTCAGTGATCACGAGCCCTGCCTTCCGCGCGGTCAGGTTCTCGATCGAGACACGCGCCCGCGTGCGGAAGCTGCCGCGGCCCGTCTCGTAGGCGTCACGGATGCCCGCTAGACCGATGATTGTGCCCCCCGTTGGCAGGTCGGGGCCCGGGACGAACGACATGAGGTCGTCGAGCGATGCGTTCGGGTTCTCGATGAGGTGCCGTGCGGCGCCAACGACCTCGATGAGGTTATGCGGAGCCATGTTGGTCGCCATGCCTACCGCGATACCGCTCGCGCCATTGACCAAAAGGTTGGGGAACGCGGAGGGAAGCACCTCCGGCTGGGTGAGCTGATTGTCATAGTTGGGAACGAAGTTGACGACGTCCTCGTCGAGGTCTTCGGTCATGGCCATCGCGGCCGGAGTCAGGCGTGCCTCTGTGTAGCGCGGCGCGGCCGGCCCGTCATCCAGGGTTCCGAAATTGCCATGACCGTCGATGAGCGGAACTCGAAGGATAAAACTCTGGGCGAGGCGCACCATCGCGTCGTAAATCGACGCATCACCGTGGGGGTGCAGCTTGCCCATGACCTCACCGGTCACGCGTGCGGATTTCACGTGCCCGCGGTCGGGACGCAGGCCCATCTCGGTCATCTGGTACAGGATGCGGCGCTGCACCGGCTTGAGTCCGTCCCGGGCGTCGGGAAGTGCTCGCGAGTAGATGACGGAGTATGCGTACTCGAGGAACGACCCTTCCATTTCGGTGGCAACGTCGACGTTGTCGATGCGCTCGCCCTGGGTCACTGTGGTCGGAATTTCGGGAGTAGTCATAGGATTGCCACCATGTTACCGGCCACGAAATCGCACCGGATCAGCCTTGCCGATGTCGTGCCAAGTTCGCTCCTTTCTCTCGCCGGAAAGGCCAATCTGCTCGCGCTGGCGCCGGTCGAGAAGGCCGTCGTGCTGCTTGTCGATGGATTGGGTGCGTCCGCACTGAGGGCGCGCGGGGGACACGCGCGAACCCTCGCACCGATGCTCACACCGACCTCAACGATTGGTGCGCGGTTCCCCACCACGACGGCGGCTGCTCTCGCAACTCTCACCACCGGTGAGGCGCCTGGCGTGCACGGACTCGTTGGTTATACGGTGCTCGATGCGGCGAACGACCGGATTGTCAACCAGCTGAGCGGGTGGGACGACCGGCTCGATCCGGCGACCTGGCAGCGAGTGCCGACACTCTTCGAGAGAGCGAAGGATGCCGGCCTTCGGTCGTTCGCGATCGGAACCGAGCGCTATCGGTCATCCGGTTTCACTCAGGCTGTTCTTCGCGGGACAGAGTATCGCGGCGGGGCAACGATCACCGACCGTCTCGATGAAGCCAGGCGGGTTCTCGACGATATCGACCGGGGGCTGCTGTATGTCTACGTGCCGGAGCTCGACCAGGCCGGGCACTCGCACGGCTGTCAGTCCCCGCTCTGGACCCAGGCTCTCGAGGAGCTCGATCGGGCCGTCGAAGGGTTCGCATCGCAGCTTCGGCGTAGTGAAGGGCTACTGCTGACTTCGGACCATGGGATGCTCGACGTTCCGGAAAGCTCTCACGTACTCTTCGACACGGCGCCCGGACTGGTGGACGGGATCCGTTTCGTCGCGGGGGAGCCGCGCGCGTTGCAGTTGCATTTCGAGCCGGATGCCGCTGAAGCTCATCGCGCGGCCGTGACCGAACGGTGGCGAGCGGCGGAGGGCCACCGATCCTGGGTGGTCACACGCGCGGAGGCAATCGAATCGGGATGGTTCGGCCGGATGGTCGATCCAGCGGTCGAGGCCCGAATCGGCGATTTCATCGTCGCTGCTCGAAAGGGGATCGCGTACTACGACTCGCGCTCGGCTTCTCAGCACGGTCGAGAGATGGTCGGCCAGCACGGCTCGTGGTCGCCCGAGGAAACGAATATCCCATTGCTCAGGTTCGGCGCCTACGCCTGACAGGATTAATTACAGGTCGTCGTCCGACCGTGCGCCGAAAACGATCTCATCCCAACTCGGCATAGCGGCCCGGCCCTTCCGTGACGACTTCGACTGAAACACGTTCGGCTGAGGCGCGGTGCTGCCCAGCAGGTCGTCATCATCGCTGAAGTTATCCAGAGGCACGTCGACCAGACGAATTGTTCCGATCGACGGATGCTCCGACACGGCGTCACCGTCATCCGCAAAGTTCGCGGACTCGCGCTCGCCGCGTCGTCGACGCAGTGCTTCCAGGAGGTCAGCAGTCTGGTTCGACTCGACCTCGTCTGAGGCGGGAGCGCGGTTGATTGCGGCCTCCGACACCGCGACCGGTGCGTCATCGAGCCGGCCATAGGGCATTGGCACAGACTCGAGGCGGGACGAGGGCACAGTGCGGGACGAGGGCACAGACTCGAGGCGGGACGAGGGCACAGTGCGGGACGAGGGAGCAGTGCGACCGAGCTCGCTCTCGGTGAAGGCTCCGCTGTCGAAGCGGGAGTGGTCGGCGAGTCGCTCTTCGTCCCCCACCGCGCGCAAGCGTGGCACGAGCGTGCCCACCATGTCACCCTGCTGCGACAGCGTGATCGCCTCATTGTTGAGCGGCGCAAGTGCCGCCTTCTTGGGATCAAAGCGCCAGCGAGCGTCATGGTCGATCTGCTCAGCGGTGAACGACAGCTTGACGACCCATCCGCCGCCGACCTCTTTCCAGCTTGCCCAACGTTCGTTGATTGCCCCGAGGTCGTAGAGCCGTTCGCGAATGACGGTGCCGAAGGTCGAACCGCCGCCAAGCGGGTCTGTCTCCATCGCGGTGTGCACGGGAACATTGAGCGCGGACACGATAACGAACTCACGCTCAGCCAGCACCGGACCGTCGAATTTCTGAATGTAGTCGAGCGGTACACCGGTGATCGATGCGACATCCTCCGCTGACATCCCCGAACGGATGTGCGCCTGAATCTCCTTCGGCGCGAGCTTACGACCGGCACCAGGGTCGGGGATCACCTGGCGGAGTTTTGACTGCAGAACTTCGTCGATCGCGACTCGGTAACGTGTGCCTTCGTCGGAGGCTACGAGGAGTGCGCCGTTCTCCACTCCGATGACTCTCAGGTCTTGCATGCCGAACGCCTTTCGCGGTCACTGATGTCAACTAGAGTGTCACGTCGCAGGGCGATAGCTCGGGAATATCCCGGGCGTGCCGCAAGTTGAACAGAAGTCGGATTCACGCGAGATTCGCAGTGGTTTGCTATTCGCACACTAATGATGCAAACTGTGGCCGCTGATTGAGATCAATTGAGAAGTAAAGAAGTGGATGGGCATGGCAACCGACTACGACGCACCTCGTAAGACCGACGACGACTCCGAGTCGATTGAGGCACTTAAGGAGCGCGTCCCGGACAAGATGTCAGGAGTCGTCGATGTCGACGACTCCGACAACCCGGGCGGGTTCGATCTTCCAGGCGCCGACCTCTCCGAGCTCGATCTCGACGTCGTCGTGCTTCCACCCCAGGCGGACGAATTCACCTGCGTCCACTGTTTCCTCGTGAAGCATCGCTCGCAGCTCGATCATGAAGAGAAGCTCGGCTCGATTTGCCAGGAGTGCGCCGCTTAGTCTGGGATTGAGTCGGCGTCAGGTGTGAGCCTTCGCTTCCGCGATCGCGGCGACCATGGCAGCTGGCTGGCGGGTGGAGACCAGCCAGTATGGCGTCGGGTCTTTGGCGTCGGTTAACTCGATTCTGAGGACGGGTGAGACCCAGCCACGGATCATCA
>JAYTEZ010000210.1:0-3328 GCA_043734805.1 Microbacteriaceae bacterium | reverse complement strand
ACAACTGCGACCGCGAGGTCGACCAGATTGCCGCGCAGCAGAAACTTTTTAAAACCAGTCACCAGAGCACCTCACTGTTAGTAACAAAACCGGGCACGTCCAGATCGTATTGCACTTTGCGGGGTCGCGACAAGGGGACCAGAACCCCCCACAGTCCAAATGATCGCTGATAACTGATCGGATCTTTCCGCCACACCGAGAGAGCAAACAATTTCGAACGGCCGTCGTTTCCACCCTGCTCCCCTCCGCAGAATCACCCTGGCCGATCACACCGATTCGGCCAGCGCGGCCCGTTCCAGCGCGGCCCGTTCCAGCGCGAGACGCGTACGCGCCCCCAGGCGGTCGACCGGAATGGATCGAAGTTGCTCGGCGGTATCGACGTCGCGGCGCAGGAACGAATCCGCAGGCACCGTCAGCTCGACGTACCCGGCCGCAGCATGCAGCGCACGCGACCCTTCACCGAACGACGGGTGGTGGGCGGATGCCGCCCGCGCCGCGATCAGCACCGTGCCGAGCCCCTCCGCATCCGCGACCATCGCGAGCGGAAGCCTTCCCGCCGCCTCCAGTGCATCGGCGAGCTCCTGCGACCGGAGCGCCGGCAGGTCGCCGAGCAGGATCGCGACCGGGCCATCCCCCGCCGCCGCGATTCCCGTGCGGATCGCCGCATTCAGCCCGCCGCCCGCATCGTTGACGACGGTAGCTCGAAGCGTCGCGAACGCCGGCGCTGCGCCGCCACTCGTCACCACGATGACCGGCGCAACCATGACTGCGGCCTCCACCGTGTCGAGCGCTATCGCCATCGCCATCTCGGCCGATGCGCCGAGCCGCGACTTCGCATCCGGAGTCCCCTTGACCGGAATGACGACGGTCCAGTCAGTCAACCCGTGCACGCCCGGCCTCGAAGCCCTCGTGCCAGGCCTCGTCCGTGCCGAGCCGGAACAGGTCGGATGCCGCAGGCCGGATGAGCACGCGAGCACCCGGTGCATCGGCGTGGAGCAGGTGCGGCAGGCCGCGAACGACCGCGACGGGGAGCCCCTCGCTTTTGCGCTTGACCAGGTCCGCGGCAGACGCGATCTCGTCGCCGACTGCCGGTGCGGTCACCTCGAGTCGCCGACCCTCGCTGTCGAGGCTGCCGCGCAGGTCGTCGAGTACGCGCACCCCGCTTGCGCCGATCGCAACATCAGTCTGCCCCTCGCGCCAGGGGCGCCCGAGTGTGTCGGTGACGATCACACCGAGCCGGATACCGAAGCGCGCCTCGAGGGCGCTGCGAAGTCGGCGCGCCGAGGCATCCGGGTCCACGGGAAGCAGCAGCACCGTGCCCGCCGGCGTGTTGCTCGAGTCGACGCCGGCCGCGGCGAGCACGAGACCGAGCCGATTCTCGACGATGCGCGTCACCCCACCGGGGTGCGTGCGGGTCGCGACAACGCGCACGGTTTCGTCGGTGATTGCCTGTTCGCGGTCGGCTGCTCGCACGATGCGCCCCTCCGCCTTCGAGACGATCTTGCTCGTCACGGCGAGGATGTCCCCATCGGCCAGGGCGCCATCCAGCGCAACATTCAGCGCATCGCCGATGATCAGGGCGAGGTCATCGCCCGGCACGATCTCGGGAATTCCCTCGACCGCCCATACCGTGAGCACTATCGTGAGAGCGCGGGAAGAACGTCCCGCGCGAACCGGTCGATCCAGTCGCGCTGGTTGCGACCGACGTTGTGCAGGTAGATGCGGTCGAACCCGAGGTCGACGAACTGTTGGATGTAGGCGCGGTGCACGTCGGGATCTTCGGAGATCACGAGGCGCCCTTCGAAGTCTTCCGGGCGCACCAGTTTCGCCATCTGCTCCAGTTCGAAAGGTGAACGGATGTCGCCCTTCGGGAACTTCATCCCGCCGTTGGGCCACTCCACCATGGCATTCTTCAACGCTTCCTCGTAGGTCGGCGCCCAGCTCAGGTGCAGCTGCAGCACCTTGGGCATCGTCGACGGATCCTTGCCAGCCTCGCGGGCACCCTCGTCGAACCTGGCGAACAGGCCAGCGATCTTCTCCAGCGGCGCCCCGACGGTGATCAGGCCATCCGTGTGCCGTCCGGCGCGCTTTGCGGTCACCGGACCCGCGGTCGCGACGAGGATCTCGGGGGCGACATCCGGCATCGTCCACAGCCGGGTCGACTCGAGCTTGTAGTAGGTGCCGGAGTGCTTCGTGTCTTTGCCGGCGAGGGACGCCGTGAAAAGCTTGTTGATGATCTCGATGGCCTCGAACATGCGGTTGATGCGCTCGTGGGCCTCGGGCCAGTAGCCGCCGACGATGTGCTCGTTGAGCGCTTCGCCCGATCCGAGCCCGAGCCAGTGCCGCCCCGGATACATTGCGGCAAGGGTCGCGCTCGCCTGGGCAACCATGGCCGGATGCCAGCGAAACGTCGGTGTCGTGACGCCCGGCCCGAAGTCGCCTTTCGTTCGTTCGCCGACGGCCGCGAGCACGTTCCAGACGAAGGCGCTCTGCCCCTGCGCCGGCACCCACGGCTGGAAGTGGTCGGCCGCCATGACGCCCGAGAATCCCTTCGATTCCGCATAGGCGGACAGCGCGACGGCCTCCGTCGGGTGGAACTGCTCGAGCATGGCCGCGTAGCCAACCTGCAAACCTGTCATGTGCCAATCCTGCCACCAGAACATTTCCCGGCGATTTCTTCGAGGGGTCTACTCGGTGTCAGGGGTTCTGCAAAAAGTCCGCGACGGCCTTCGGAACATAGGGGCTGACGTCCCCGCCGAGGGATGCGACCTGTCGCACCAACGAACTCGAAACGTGGGCGTGCGCCGGGTCCGGCAGCATGAAGATCGTTTCGACTCCCGCAAGATTGCGATTGACGATGGCCATCGGCGTCTCGTAGGCCACATCGACCTGGGAGCGTACGCCCTTGATGATCACGCTGGCGCCGACATCCGTGCAATAGTCGACGAGCAGGCCGACGCTCCACGAGGTGACGGTGATGTTGTTCGGAAAGCCGGCATCCGCGATCGACTTCTCGATCAGCGCCACCCTCTGAGCGACGGGGAGAAGCGCCGTCTTGTCGGGGTTGTGGACCACGAGCACGTGCACCTGGTCAAAGAGTCCCGCCGCCCGCTCGATGACGTCGATATGACCGAGGGTCACCGGATCGAAGGAACCAGGGACGACGGCGATCCTGCTCATGCGGCCAGCCTATCTTCTCGCGGTGACGGGCTCGTGACCGTTCCCTAGTTCTTCGCGAGAAAGTCCCGGCTGGTCTCATCCAGTCGCCGGGCCAAGGCGTTCCGGAGGGCCGGGTGCGCCGCGAGTTCCGGGTCCTCCGTAAGCACAG
>JAYTEZ010000209.1:0-1993 GCA_043734805.1 Microbacteriaceae bacterium | reverse complement strand
GGCGGTCGACCAGGGGCACTTCCGGCCGGTCAGGCGGGAGGCCCGCTGCCCGCGCCGCCAGCAATCAGTCCGTGACCGACCGCGAAACGGGGCAGGCGTCTATCGGCAGCGCATCGTGCAACGCGCGGAGGCCGTCCCCGCACGCACGCACCGCGCGCAACGTCGGCGGCACGAGGACCTCACCGACCTTTCCCACCGGTCCGCCTGCGGGGTTCACGTCCACGCGCTGGCACTGTCGGATCGGCGGCGTTGAGCTGATCGGCGATTCGTTGGCCGTTCTGCAGCGACGATCTGCCGATCCGACAGCAAGTCCAGCTAGACAGCAGCGAGCTCGCGATCGCCGGACTCCTCGCGAACCGCCCGATTGACAGCCGAGACGACGGCCTTGAGGGATGCTGTCGAGATGTCCGCGTCGATCCCGACGCCCCAGAGGCGCTTGTCACCGACCGCGCATTCGACGTAGGCCGCGGCCTGAGCGTCTCCGCCGGAGCTGAGCGCATGCTCCACGTAGTCGAAGACCTTCACCTGGATGCCCTGCTCGGCCAGCACATTGAGGAAGGCCGCGATCGGCCCGTTGCCAGTCGCATCCGCGGTAATCGATTCTTCGCCGACCCGCAGTTCGGTGTGCAGCGAGACGACCCCGGACATGTCGCTGGAGGTGCGCGTGCTCGCGAGTTCGAAACGCCCCCACTTGTCGTCGTCGACGGACGCTGGGAGGTACTCGTCAGTGAAGATCGCCCAGATCTCGTCGCTCGTGACCTCGCCGCCCTCGGCATCCGTCCTGGCCTGCACGACAGCGCTGAACTCAATCTGCAGCTTGCGCGGGAGGTCGAGCGCGTGATTGTTCTTGAGCAGGTAGGCGACCCCGCCCTTGCCTGACTGCGAGTTGACCCGGATGACCGCCTCATAACTGCGGCCGAGATCCTTCGGGTCCACCGGTAGATACGGTACGGCCCAGAGCAAATCGTCGACTGTCACACCCCTCTCAGCGGCTTCGGCGGCCATGGCCTCAAAGCCCTTTTTGATGGCGTCCTGGTGTGAGCCGCTGAACGCCGTGTAGACAAGGTCGCCGGCCCACGGGTGGCGCTCGGACACCGGCAGCTGATTGACGTATTCGACGGTGCGCTTGACCTCGTCAAGATCACTGAAGTCGATCTGCGGATCGATGCCCTGTGTGAAGAGGTTAATGCCTAGCGCGACAATGTCGACGTTCCCGGTGCGCTCACCATTGCCGAAGAGACAGCCCTCGATGCGGTCCGCTCCGGCGAGATAGCCGAGCTCCGCCGCGGCCACCGCAGTACCGCGGTCGTTGTGCGGATGCAGGGAGAGGATGATGTTCTCCCGGTGATTCAGGCGCCGCGACATCCACTCGATCGAGTCGGCGTACACGTTCGGCATCGCCATCTCGACGGTCGCCGGAAGATTGATGATGACCTTACGCTCCGGGGTCGGCTCGAAGACCTCGATGACCTGGTTACAGACGTCAAGAGCGAATTCGAGCTCGGTTCCGGTGTAGCTCTCCGGCGAATACTCGTAGAAGATCTCGGTTCCTGCGGCGATCGACTCCGCGGCCTTGCAGAGCCGCGCACCCTCGAGCGCGATGTCGATGATTCCCTGCCGGTCGGTGCGGAACACGACATTGCGCTGCAGAATGCTTGTCGAGTTGTAGAGGTGAACGATCGCCTGCTTCGCACCTTTTATCGACTCGAAAGTGCGGTTGATGAGGGACTCACGCGCCTGCGTGAGCACCTGGATGGTGACATCGTCTGGGATGACGTTGTCGTCCACCAGACTGCGCACGAAATCAAAATCGGTCTGGCTGGCGGACGGGAAGCCGACTTCGATCTCCTTGTAGCCCATCCGCACCAGCAGGTCGAACATAATGCGCTTGCGCTCCGGACTCATCGGAT
The DNA here is from genome assembly GCA_043734805.1 of Microbacteriaceae bacterium. GTDB lineage: Bacteria > Actinomycetota > Actinomycetes > Actinomycetales > Microbacteriaceae > Lacisediminihabitans. The sequence goes on along the minus strand of JAYTEZ010000209.1, from coordinate 83 downwards.
CGATGAGAGCCTGATTACCATCCCTCAGGTCGACGGCACACCAGCGGGGCGCATGGGTGACGCGCTTTCCGGGCCAGGTGCGG
>JAYTEZ010000208.1:0-5334 GCA_043734805.1 Microbacteriaceae bacterium | reverse complement strand
TCCCCAGTTGCGCTGGTGGAACGGCAGCAGCTGGACGAACCGCATCGAGCAGCACCGCCCCGAGATCCAGGTGGCGTCGCAGCAGGAATCGCAACTGGTCGGCAAGCACTAGACCAGTACGAAAAGCGGCCTGTTAGTTGAGCGCTGCCGCCAGGCGAGCACCGCGAGCACTCTGCGGTGGTCGTTGCCCGAATCGTCGAACTCCAGTGTCTGGAAAATCGACGGGACATTCTTCTCGACAGCCCCGGCCCCAATGAGGAGCGCGGACGCTATGGCCGCATTCGTGCGGCCCTGAGCCAGGTAAGTCAGGACTTCACGTTCCCTGGGCGTGAGCGAGCCGAGCGGATCGTGTCGGCGTCCGAGCAACTGTGCAACAACTTCGGGGTCGAGCACAGTTCTGCCCGATGCGATCCGCTCGATCGCTTCTGCTACAGGGAGTTGTGGGTCCAGGCACTGCCGAGAATGGTGCCCGACACGGGCATCGTGCGCAACTCGTCGGAGGATGCCGTGAGCGGATCGACGTCGACGATGGCCAGGTCCGCGACCTCCCCCACCGACACTCGCGAGCGCCCCTGCGCTGAAGCCGTTATCGCTTCTGTTGCGGTTATCGCCTGTTCTGGATGCCACGCCGAACGCCCATCGCGGCTGCGCCATACGGCCGCCGCGATCGTGACCCAGGGGTCGAGCGGCGCGACGGGTGCATCGGACCCGAGGAGAAGGTCGGCCCCAGCGTCGAGCAAACTCCTGAGGGAAAAGGCGCGCCCCGTGCGGCCAGCCCAGTAACGGTCGGCAACATCACGGTCGTCCATGGCCTGCTCGGGCTGCACGCTTGCCGTAACGCCGAGCGCGGCGAAGCGGGGCAGGTCGGCGCCCTGCAGGAGTTGGGCGTGCTCGATGCGACCGCGGCATCCGACGGACTCGAAGGCGTCGAGCGCGAGACGATTCGCCTCGTCGCCGATCGCATGGACAGCGGGAAGCAGGCCGGCCCCCGACGCCCGGCGCAGGAGCGGCGCCAGCTCGGCCGGCGACACTGTGAGGATTCCGTGCGCGTTCGGTTGGCCTTTCAGCCCGGGATACTCATCGACACAGAATGCAGTGCGGGTGTTGAGCGATCCGTCGGTGAGCACTTTGAACGGACCGACCGAGAGCAGGCCGCCGGTGCCGGGCATTATCTGCCCCGTGAACCTGCCCGCCGAAATCGCAGCCTCGAGGTGCTGTGCGTAAATGGCCGCCGCAACGCGGAGACCAGTGAAGCCGACCGCAAACCGGCGATTCCAGACCGCGAGATTGTCGGCCAGTTCGAAGTCGACGACGCCGACCACGCCACGTCGCGCGGCGGCGGCCGCGGCATCCGCAACCCAGGCGTCGAGCACGGCGTCAGGAACGTCGTGCAGTGCCGCGATGATCGGAAAGGCGTCATCTTCGCGCAGGATTCCCGACGGATGCCCGCCCGCGCCGAACCGCGCCAGCGCGGCCGAGTTCAGCCAGCAGCAGTGCAGGTCACCGCTGATGATGACGGTCGGAACGGCACCGAGAACCGTATCGAGCAGGGCGGCCGTCGGCGCATCCGGCCACAGCCCGTCGCGGAATCCGAACCCGACCAGCGGAAGGCCCGACCGAGGGGGCGAGGATGTCGCGGCTTCGGCCATGAGTGCAGCGGCCTGCCCTGCGGACCTGGCTCCGGAAATGTCAACCCGGCGATGGTTAAGCGCGTGCTGGCTGAGGTGAACGTGTGCGTCCCAGAGGCCGGGGAGGATGTACCTGCCCTCAAGGTCGACGGTTTCGGCAGCAGCAGCGGTTTCGGCGGCGGCAGCCAGATCCGGGCCGATCGCGGCGATCATACCTTCGCGAAGGAACAGGTCAACCGGCTCACCTCCGAGAATTCGGGCGTTGCGCAGCAGCAGGCTCACTCGGTGGCTACCGCGGCTTCCGCTGGTGCGTGGGCGCCCGCGGCTTCGTGGGTTCCGGATGGCCGTTGGCTGAGGTAGAACTCCACAGCGATGTCACAGCGATCGGTGACGGAGAGGGCAGCGCGGTGGATGCCGGAGACGGTTGGCATGGCGACTACTTTCGGTGGGGATGTGGGTTGGCTTCGTTCACGCTTGGTCTGCCGGGCACCAGTACAGTTTGCGGCCGCCGAGCTCCTCCATGAGAATGTGTGCTCCGCACAGCCGACACGGCAGGCCCGTGCGGTGATAAACCCAGTGGCGGTCGTCGCGATGCGCGAGTGCCTTGCGGTGATCGTTCGGGCTCAAGTCGTCCATCGTGAGCATCTGGCCGGTCGTGACGCCAAGCCCCAGCAGGTACGTCCAGTCGCGCCAGAGCTCGCGAGCGGCCCGCTCCGACACGGCCTTGCCTGGAGTATGCGGATTGAGCCGCGCGCGAAAGAGAAGTTCAGCACGGTAGACGTTGCCGATGCCGCTCACGACACTCTGGTCCATGAGCAGCAGCGCGATCGGCGTCGACTTCTTTCGCACGACGCTCACGAATCGTTCCTCCCCCGCCGCCGCGTCGTCCACGAGCGGGTCCGGGCCCAGCTTCGCAATTGCGGCGTCCACCTGCTCCGGCGTCTGCACCTCGCACGCCGTCGGGCCGCGAAGATCGGCGACGGCCGCTTCGGTGAGCAGTCGAACGCGAACGGCGCCGACGGGTGCGGGCGGGAAGCTCGACCCGTCGACGGGCCCGAGAGTCTCCTGCTCCGACATGCGGAGGCGGGTGCGGCGGGGAGCGCCGATGCTCGCGAGCGAATCTTCGAATTCATTGGCCCGCCGTGAGGCTCTCGAAGGGTCGAGCACCGTGCCGCGCTGGTTGGTCTGCCCCATGCGACCACCAGCGGATGCGGTGGTCGCATCGGCGGTGATGTCACCGGCGAAGTCCCAGGCCCCGTAAAGCCCGAGGTGCACCCGCAGCCACAGGCTGTTGTCGAACTCGAGGAACATCTGCTTGCCGACGGCGCGAGCATCCGTCATCCGACGCCCATCAATCCTGGTCGCGCCGTCGGCAAACCGGCCCTGCGGAGACGAAACGGCCACCGTGTGGCCGACGAAGTGCAGGCGGAACTGCCGGGCAATGCGATGGACGGAATGGCCCTCTGGCACAATCAGTCGATCTCGTGGCCAGTGATCGCGCCGGTGGCCTCATACTCAGCCAGTTGCGCGATTCGACGAGCGTGACGCTCCTCAGCGGCGAATGGCTCGGCGATGAAGGTGTCGATAAAGAGCTTCGCTTCGTCAACGGTGTGCTGCCGGGCGCCGATCGAGATCAGGTTCGCGTCATTGTGCTGGCGGGCGAGGAGCGCGGTTGGGACGCTCCAGACCAGCGCCGCCCGAGCACCGAGCACCTTGTTTGCGGCCATCTGTTCCCCGTTGCCGGAGCCGCCGAAGATGACTCCGAGAGTCTCAACGCCAGCCGTCTGATCGGCGACAACAGCGCGTGCGGCGTTGATGCAGAAACTCGGATAATCGTCGAGGGCGTCGTACCCCTTCGGTCCGTGGTCGACGACTTCGTGACCGGCGGCCCTCAGGTGCTGTTGCAGGTCCTGGCTGAACTCGAGCCCGGCGTGATCGGTCGCGATATGGATGCGCATGCTCTCCAATTTAGGCGATGTAGACCTTAGGCAGCACAGAGCCAACCCCGCGTCATGGGCGACGCGTCGTCGGCCCCCCGTCAATGGTCACGGAACCCAGTATCCGACCTTGCCGAGAAGTTGCGTTTCACGATTGGAGTCGGCTGGTACCTCAACCTCCGGACCGAACACGCCCATCGCGCGCCAGCCGTCGATCTGGGGCACCACCGTCTCCCACAGTCCCTCGACAAGTGGCTCCGGCAGCGAATAGTCGAGGCCAATCAGCTTCGCGATCGACCAGGCCTGGAACGCCCGATATGTGGTGATGTGCTCCAGATACTCTGCGGTGCTGAAGTCGCCGTAGCTCAGGTGCACGATCGCTGCCGGGTTGAGTTCGCGAGTCGCGGCATCCGTCGCAACATCGTTGATCTCGTCGTAGCTGGCGATCGGGTCTTCACCGAGTAGGTCGCCGTCGTGCCGAGTGCCAACCTCGGCGGCCGTTCGCCCCGCCAGCACATCGGGTACCCAGGCTTCGTCGTAGGCGTGGGCTGCGATGATGTCGCGCAGCGTCGGATTGGGCTTGCGGCTCCACTCGGCTGGGGCGGGCCGACCGAGTTGGTCGCGCTCGATCATGTCGATGACATCGCGGAGTGCCGCGTCAGCCATAAGGAACAGATCTTGTTGCTTCATGTCTGCACGGTACCAGCGGCCGACGACACTGTCATCCGGATTGTGCACCCTGATGCTATTTTCCGTATTCGCCCGCATATCGCTGCCCAGTCGTGCGGCAGTTGAGCAGACGATTTGTGAGCATGGATCGATCGCTATTCGCCTGCGGTATTCGCCTTTCGGTAGTTGAGCTTGGTGTCCACTCAGAGTGGCTCGGCTCCGACCGACAAGCTCCGCTGCGGCAGTGACCGTGGTCGTCCGGCTGCGACAGGCTTTGAAATCGACGCTATCGCCGGACTTCCGTGTACTTGGCACTGCCGAAGCCCAGGATGAGGTAGCCGATTGGTTGCAGCACGAAGAGTAGGAAGAACCCGTAGAGCGCCCCTTTGCCGAACGCTCGGGCGACTCCGACGGCGACGACGATCGCGACGACGATGTTCACGATCGGCACAATGTAAAGGATGAGCAGTATCCCGGACCGGCCGGCAAGCTTGATCTGCAAGTAGATGTTGTAGATCGGGATGAAGCCGCCCCACCCAGGTCGTCCCGCCTTCTTCAACATCGGCCACATTCCGATCGCGACGAGGATGTACGTGATGAACGTGCCGGATGCCGCGGAGCTGCCACTGGATGAGGTTGTGTCGTAAGCGTCGGAGGCGAGTTCGAACAGGAGATGCAAGTGGTGTCCTCTGGTTGGTGCTGACGTCGCTAGGACGCGCGATGAGACTATCGGTACAGCAAGTCGGAGAGGTGCCCAGGATAGGGAGGAATGCGAACACCTCAAGGTGCGCCTTGACAGACGCCACCACGGTCTGGGGATAACTTTCGGCGCGCGTCGACCGGGTCGTCCAAGCCGGGCCCACGTGGCCGCATGAAGACGACGGAATCGAAACACCAAGCTGCCCGGTGCATCTCGTGCCGTTCGAGCCGTCCGTACAGTGTTCCGCTTACGGCCCGCCCGCTGGCCGTTCGGCTTGCGGGCGCCGGAGCTGCTTCATCGAATGTTGTTGACGGATTCGAATATGGCGAAACCGGCGACGACGACCGTGAACAGCGCCACGATCAACCACCCTTGCCAGGTACGCGGCCCCCAACCGACA
>JAYTEZ010000207.1:0-5169 GCA_043734805.1 Microbacteriaceae bacterium | reverse complement strand
ATCCGTCGGCCGTCGTGGCTGACCACTGGTACCTCGAAGTCCACGCGTTCTTCGTCGAGGAGGGTCGTCCGCACCCCCGACTCGACATCGATCGACACGATCACGAAGCGACCAGCGCGCTGCTCCGGCACCCGAAGCGACGCGATCAGGGTGCGCCCGTCGGGGGTGAAAGCCTGGCCGGCGCTGTCGGCTGAGCGGCCGGGCTTGGGAGTGAGGTCCTGCGGGCGTGGCAGGTCCGCCGGGTAGGGCGGCGGGGTCTCGGCGTTCGCGTCGGGCGCGAACAGGATGTCGCCCGACCCCGTGAATGCGACGCCAGATTCGCCCTTGGCCGAGCGGGTAAGCCGCGTGGGGAAACCCGATCCATCGGCGGGTACCGACCAGAGTGCGCGTTCATACGAGGCCTGGTCGCTGGCGAGAGTCGCGACGGTGAGAACGACAGTGCGGCCATCAGGGGAGAGGGCGAGCCCCTCCACGCGGGGGAGGGCGATATAGGCGTCGAGAGAGGCAAACGGCAGAAGCTGGGTCGCTGCAGGCATACCTTTACGGTAGCCGCCGGGCGCACCGAAACGCGCTCGCCCATCACCAGGGCCGGGACCGCCACGCTCCTAGCGCCCGCGCAGCTCGTCGTCGCGCCACTCGATCGCAACGACGATGCCGGCAGCGACCTCCACTTCACGGGCGCGCAACTCCACCCGGCAAATCTTCCCCGAGATCGTCTTCGGCAGCTCCATGAACTCGATGCGGCGGATGCGCTGGAACGGCGCGAGCTGATCGCGGGCGTAGGCGAGGATCGAGAATGCGGTGTTGGCGGAGGGTTCGAAGCCCACCGCGAGCACGACGTAGGCCTTCGGCACTGCCAGGCGCACGGCATCCGGAGCCGGCACGATCGCGGCTTCGGCCACCGCCGGATGCTCGATGAGAACGCTTTCGAGCTCGAATGGACTGATCTTGTAGTCGGAGGCCTTGAACACGTCGTCGGTGCGGCCGATATGGGTGATGTAGCCGTTCGCGTCCCGCGCCGCGATGTCGCCCGTGTGGAAGTAGCCGTCGTGCGTCGCCGCGGCGTTGCGCTCGGCGTCCCCGACGTAGCCGGTCATGAGGTTGACGGGATGCTGGGCGAGATCGACGCAGATCTTGCCCTCCTCGGCGAGCTCCCCCGATATCGGGTCGCTTCGGGTGGTCGCCATCACCTCGAACGAGAACCGGGCGGTCGCGCCGTCTTCCTCGGCGATCAAGTGAGCGGGTCGGTTGTTGCCGCGGGCGATCACGGGCGGCTCGTAATTCGACAGTTGCGGGATTGTGCGACAACGGTGGCGCGCCTCGAAGGTCAGGAATTCGATCGTATCGCGGGCCGCGCTATGTGCTGACGGAAGGTCTGTTGCCGCGCAGCTCTCGCGCGAGCCGTTCGTAGTGGGCCGCGCGAAGCTCCCTCTCGCTCGGAGCATCCGCATTGACTGGCAGCGTCACGTACTCTGCGGTCGCCGGTCCGGCGGATATGGCGGCCGTGTGCGATCCACTCGAGATCTTGTCGATCCAGGCGAGAGCGACCGCCGAGAAGATGAACACGGTGTGAATGATGACCTGCCAGAAGACTCCCTCGGAGGTGTAGAGCTCGCCGGTGACCGTGTCGACCGTCGAACTCTTCGCCCCCAGGTCGTTCACGCCGATGAAGGTCTTGAGAAGGTGGATCGACGAGATGCCGATGATCGCCATGGCGAGTTTCACCTTGAGCACGTTCGCGTTGACGTGCGACAGCCACTCCGGCTGGTCGGGATGCCCCTCGATCCTGATGCGCGAGACGAACGTCTCGTAGCCACCGATGATCACCATGATCAGCAGGTTGGCGATCATCACCACGTCGATGAGCCCGAGCACGCCGAGCATAATCTCGGATTCCTTGATCTCGAGCGGATGCGCGAGCACCTTCTCGCCAAGGTGGTAGAGCTCAACCATAAAGACCACGACATAGATGAGCTGGGCCACGATGAGCCCGACGTAGAGCGGGGCCTGCAGCCAGCGGCTGAAGAAGATAGAGGTATCCGATGCCGGAGACTCCGGCAGGTTGTGGGCGGAATTGGCGGGGCTGGTTGGGCGGCGTCATGCCGCTCAGCCTACGGATGCGGCACGGGAAACTGCTGGGAGCGGCGCGCTGCTGCCATTCGGATCTCGCCTCTCGCGGGTGTCCCTGTGGATAAAAAGTTGTCGGCAATAGTTCGGTGTAAAGTCCGGCGTCGGTATGCCAGATGCACCGGTATTAGTGTGCTGGAACGACCGGAAAATGCAGCTACGGCAACCCATCGAGCAGCCACCTACCCAACCCCTCTACTCATCGACGAATGGCAGCGCATACCCACCGTCTGGGATTCCGTCCGCCGGACTCCGAATCCGTCGGGCGCACGGCAACCGCCGACGGGACCACTCCGTCACGGGATGCAGCCACCTCCTACCGCGACGCCAGACACCTTCTTTGGCTCAAACAACAACTCGGCAAACGGATCACTGACCGAGCCTCGCGGTGATCTGCAGCCGCCTGCTAAACTCGGGGTCGCGAAGGGGAGTATTCCACCTCGCTGCTTTCGTCAATACGGTCACCGAGAATGCTGGCCCGGGGCAGCGGCACCGCCGGGCGCTTTCTTGAGCCCGCGATGCGGAAGAGACTTTCGGGAATCCGGCCTGCCTCCAAGTGGGGATACGCCGACCCCTACGAAAGGCCCGTCTGTGCAACTCCCGCTCTGGTTCGAGATCACGAGCATCACCGTGCTGACCCTCATTGTGATAGCCGATCTCGTGCTCGCCTACAAGAGGCCGCACATCCCGTCCACAAAGGAATCCAGCCTCTGGGTGGGCTTCTACGTTGTGCTCGCGCTCGTGTTCGCGGTGCTGATGTTCTTCTTCGCCGGGGCGGAGCACGCGGGGCAGTTCATCGCCGGCTGGCTCACCGAATACAGCCTCTCGATCGACAACCTCTTCGTGTTCGTCATCATCATGGCGAGGTTCTCGGTGCCGCGGAAGTACCAGCAGGAGGTGCTGATGGTCGGCATCATCATCGCGCTGGTGCTGCGCGGAATCTTTATCCTGCTCGGCGCATCGCTGATCGAGAACTTCAGCTGGATTTTCTACCTCTTCGGCGCCTTTCTGCTCTATACGGCGATAACGCAGGCACTCCAGAGCACCGAGGACATGGACGAACGGGAGAGCAGCATCATCCGGATGCTGCGCAAGCGCATCCACATTTCAAACAATTTCGACGGGGCGAAGCTGCGCACGACGATCGATGGCAAGAGGGTATTCACGCCGATCATCGTCGTGTTCATCGCGCTCGGCACGACCGACCTGGTGTTCGCGCTCGACTCGATTCCAGCTATTTTCGGAATCACCTCGAGCGCGTTCATCGTGTTCACCGCGAACATATTCGCGCTCATGGGGCTTCGGCAGCTGTACTTCCTGCTCGGCGACCTCATCGACAAGCTCGTCTACCTCAAGTACGGAATTGCTTTCATCCTCGCCTTCATCGGTGTCAAACTCGTCTCGCACGCCCTGCACAACAATGAGCTGCCCTTCATCAATGGCGGCAAGCACGTCGTTTGGGCGCCGGAGATCCCGACGCTCCTGTCTCTCGGGGTGATCGTCGCGTCGATGGCGGTCGCGGTGGTGGCAAGCCTCATCAAGATCCGCATCGACATGCGTCGCACAGTGGGCACCGCTGCCCATTGATCGCGCGACCTATCGATGAGAGAATCATCCTTGCAGCGGGCCTCAGGCCGCATCGAGCCGCGCCGTGGCGAGCCGCTCCGCAGCCTCGAGCGTCGTGATGCCCTGACCGGCGGCATCCCTGAAAATCTCCGTGACGGTGTCGCCGATGGTGCTCACGCGCGCCTCGATGGCGCGGAGGTCGGCGCCCGGCTTCGTCGCCAAGTCGAGGTAGATCACGCCGCCGGCGTTTACCACGAAATCGGGCGCCCACAGGATGCCGCGGGCATCGAGCTGGGCGGCCCCCTCATGGTTCGCCAGCTGGTTGTTGGCCGCACCGACGACGCCGCGCACATTCAGCTCGCTGATGAGCTGCGCGGTGAGCACTCCGCCGAGGCCACAGGGCACGAAGAGATCGGCCTCGAGGCGGTGCGCGTCGGCCACGTCGACCCAGGCAGCACCCAGCGACGCGGCGAAAACTTTCTTGGCAAGGTTCACATCCGTGAGGCTCAGTCGTGCTCCATCCCGGGCGAGCGCGGTGGCAAGACGTCCGCCGACCTGCCCAAGACCCGAAATGACAATGTGTCGGCCGGCGACCTCCCTGCTGCCGAAGAGGGCGTCAAGGGTAGCCAGAATGCTGGCGTGCACGCCAGCGGCAGTCGCGTCCGCTGGCTCTCCCACCCCGCCTTTGTCGGCGGGCAGTCCGCAGACATGGGCGGTGCGCTCGGCGACGATGGCCATCAGCTCTGCGCTGGTGCCGACATCCTCCGCGGTCATATACACGCCGCCCAGGCTTTCGATCGCGTCGCCCAGATCAAGCATGGCGTCACGCTTCTGGTCGTCGCTGAGGACGGTGCCCACGGGCAGGTAAACAACGGACTTTCCGCCTCCGCGGTTGAGTCCGGCTGCCGCATTCTTGAGCGTCATCGCGGCCGACAGGCGCAGGGCGTCGGCGAGCGCATCCGTCCAGTTGTCGTATTGCCAGACCCGAGCACCGCCGAGGGCCTGCCCCAGTTTGCTGGAGTGCACCGCCACGCTGATGATCAGACCGGATCGGCTCCCGGTGGTCACGAGCACCCGTTCGTGAGTGAACGGGATGGCGGAAATGGTTTCCAGCGACGGCGATTGTTGCAGGATGGTCATGGGAAATACTCCTCGATGGCAGGCCTTGTGGGCACGCGTGTTGTCGCGCGATTGTGGTGCGCGATGCTAGAAATTCTAACCGCGACAACGGGCGAAGTAGACTGTCGTGATCGGATCTCGCGCCCCCTGTCGCGCGGGGTGCAAGCGAAAGTGAGGCGAAACCGTGGGTAAAACGCTGGCCGAAAAGGTTTGGGACGACCACCTGGTGGTTAAAGGTACTGACGGCACTCCCGACCTTCTCTACATCGACCTTCATCTCGTGCACGAGGTCACGAGCCCCCAGGCGTTCGACGGTCTCCGGCTCGCGGGCCGCCCGGTGCGCCGCCCAGACCTGAC
>JAYTEZ010000206.1:0-6145 GCA_043734805.1 Microbacteriaceae bacterium | reverse complement strand
GCTGCGAGTCCCCGGTAGCTTTCCGGCACATTCACGACGCCGTACACGACCGGGGACGCGTAAAACATGAAGCGCAACCCGAGCTTGACCGCTCGCTCGAGGTCGCGGAAGAAGACGACGAGTGGAGCGACGATGAGTCCGACCCCGAGCGTCAGAATCGCCTGCATTGCGATCGCGAGCGGCAGCAGCAAAACTTCCGGGTGGAGCACCGCAGGATTGGGCGTTCCGAGGGTGATTAGCGCGAAGAAGACGATCACCGGGATGCTGACCACGAACTCGATGCCCTTCGAAAGCACCAGTCTGGCCACCCAGATGGTTCGCGGAATCTTGGTCGAGCGGATGAGCCTTGCCTCTTTGGTAAACGCCCGGGTGGAATCGGAGATGCTGCCGTTGAACCAGGTCCACGGCAGCAGGGCCGTCAGAAGAAAGACGATGTAAGGCTCGTGGCCGACTCCTCGCTGGAAGATGACGGTGAAGACGAACCAGTAGATCGCCGCCATGACCAGGGGGTCGAGAATCGACCAGAAATAGCCGAGGAACGAGGTGGAGTAGCGCACCTTGAGGTCGCGCGTCGTCAGCAGCCACAGCGAATGCCGGTAGCGGGCGATGACAGACCGTGACGGGCGTGCTTCAGGAGCTGCACTCACGCGTTACGGGTCCTTACGAGTCACGCACCTCCGTGTTGCGCCTTAGACGAAGAGGTTTGCCCGCTCCAGGTCTTCGGCGAAGTCGATCTCTACGGCGTAGAGGTCGGAGATGTCTACCGGCTCAAATCGTAGCTGGTCCTGCTCGATTGCCAGTTCGAGGCCGCGCTCGAAGTAATCCTGGTCGTCGACACGGCCGAGCTGGCGCACCAGCGCCGCTTTGTGGTCACCTGACACGTAGTTGATTCCGACGGCTTCACCGAGTCCGCCCTTGACGGTTTTGGAAAGCCCGGCGATGTAACCCTCGGCGTCAACCGTGTACTTGACCTCTTCATCCGACACCGAGGCGGTATTGACCGAGACGAACGACTGGTCACGGGCAACCATCCTGGCCGCGCGCTCGAGCGCCTCGGGATCGAAGACGACGTCGCCGTTCATCCAGAGCACGCCACCCTGGGCGGATGCACGCAGCGCTCGCATCAGGCTCTTGGAGGTGTTGGTCTGGTCGTACTGCTCGTTGTAGACGTAGGACGCCTGGGGGAAGGCTTCGATGATGTGTTCGAGCTTGTAGCCGACCACGATCGTGACCCTGGCAGAGGTACCGAATGCCTGGTGGATGTTGTCGAACTGCTGCTGCATGATCGTGCGCCCATCGCCGAGTACGGTCAACGGTTTCGGCAGCGAGCGACCGAGCCGGCTGCCCATTCCGGCGGCCAGAATAACGATCTGCGTGCTCACGATTTGTCTCCTCAGTCGACTATGGTCTCACTGGGGTCGGGTGTCACCTCCAGCGCAGTGTGATCGCACTGATGGTTCACCATTTGTTATTCCCCAGACTGTTGCCTGGACACTTCGTTGTGCAACACCACCTTAGCCGGTGAGGCCTCGAAGGCACACAGGTTAGACACGCCCGTGCCCAATCTGTTATTAGATGCCGGGTAACCGGACAGGCAGCCGCGCGGGGATTGATACGGTTGACGGGTGGATTCAGAACCCGACGGGAAGCCGGCAGCGGCGCGCAAGCCAGCGGCAGTCCGCAAACCGTCGGTGGTGCAGTCTGCGGCAGCAAAGCCAGCGGCGGTGAAGTCTGCGGCCGTGAAGTCTGCGGCCGTGAAGTCTGCGGTCGCCACGAGCGCGCCGAAGAAGCCTGCGGTCAGAAAATCAGCATCGGTTATCAAACCGGTGCCGATCAAACCGGTCGTGCTCGTGCTTGTTGTCACGGATCTCGTCAAGCGTTTCGGTGACACGCTTGCCGTCGACCATGTCAGCCTTACCGTTCCGCCGGGCTCGATCTTCGGAATCGTCGGGCCAAATGGCGCGGGAAAGACCACAACTCTCTCCATGGTCACCGGGCTCCTCAGGCCGGACAGCGGGTCGATCACCGTGCACGGTGCGGATGTCTGGAGCGATCCCGTCGTCGCCAAGCGCAACATGGGTGTGCTGCCAGACCGCCTCCGACTGTTTGATCGCCTCACCGGGAAACAGCTGCTCTTTTACGCCGGAACCCTCCGGGGTCTCGATGCCGGGACTGTGAAGCAACGGTCGGCCGATCTCGCTTCGGCATTCGGTCTCGAGGACGACCTCAACCGCCTGGTCGCGGATTACTCGGCTGGCATGACCAAGAAGATCGCGCTCGCCTGTGCAATGATCCACTCTCCTCGGCTGCTTGTTCTCGACGAGCCGTTCGAATCGGTTGACCCGGTTTCCGCGGCAAACGTCATGGAAATCCTTCAGAAGTACGCGGCCGCCGGTGGCACCGTCGTGCTCTCCAGCCACAGCATGGACCTCATTCAGCGGATTTGCGACCGAGTCGTGATCGTGGTGAGCGGCTCCGTGCTCGCCGCGGGCACGATGGATGAGGTGCGCGGCACAGGTTCCCTCGAGGAACGGTTTGTCGAGCTGGCCGGAGGGCGCAAAGCGGCGGAGGGCATGGAATGGTTACACAGTTTCTCGGACTGAAGCTGCGGCTGCTCGCGAACATCTTTCGTCGCAGCCCGATTCAGGTCGCCGGAATCCTCATCGGGCTGGTCTACGGCCTCGGCGCTGCTATGGGTGCGGTGTTCGGACTGATCGCATTGCGGTTCGTCGATGTGCCGCTCGCAGGCGACATTGCCGTGACGGTCGGTTCGGTGATTGTTGCGGCTTTCCTGCTCGTTCCGCTCGCGTTTGGCGTCGATGACACTCTCGACCCGCGCGCGTTTTCGTTGTTCGGTCTTCCGACGGCTCGACTCGCCTCCGGTCTGGCTCTCGCGGCCCTGGTCGGCGTGCCGGCTCTCGTCATCACCGTCATTGCCGTCGCGCAGGTCTTCACCTGGACTCGTGATCCGTTTGCAATAGTGCTTGCGATGCTCGGAGCGGTCGTGATCGTAGTCACCTGTGTCCTCGGTTCGCGGGTCACGACCTCCCTCGCGGCTTTTTTGCTCGCGACCAGGCGCGCGCGCGAGATTACGGGCCTGTTCGCCCTTGTCGTCATCGTCTCGCTCTCGCCCGTTGTCATTTTTCTCGCGACCGTCGACTGGGGCCGGGACGGACTTCGAGTGCTCTCGTCCGTCGCTCGCTTCGCCGGCTGGACACCGCTCGGCGCCGTATGGTCTGCGCCAGCCGAGGCCGCCGCGGGCAACCTCGGCGTCGCTATCGCGAAAGCGCTGATCGGAGTCGCCTTCGCCGCTGTGCTGTGGCTTGCCTGGCGTGCACTGGTCGGCTGGATGCTCGTGACGCCGCAGCGGCAGGACCGCAAGAAAACTTATCTGGGCCTCGGCTGGTTCGATTGGATGCCGCACACTCCCGCCGGCGCCGTCGCAGCCAGGAGCATTACCTACTGGCTCCGCGACGCGAGATATCACACCGCACTCGTCGCGATACCGATCGCCCCGCTGATCTTCGCTGTCGCCCTCTCCGTTGCCGGGGTGCCCTGGAATGTGCTGGCGCTCATCCCGGTACCGGCAATGTGTCTCTTCCTTTCCTGGACGATCCACAACGACGTTGCCTACGACAACACCGCAATCTGGCTGCATCTCGCATCGAACACCTCCGGCCGGGCGGATCGCCTTGGCCGGGTGGTGCCAGCGCTCATTATCGGCATTCCGCTCGTGCTCATCGGCTCGCCGATCTGCGCAGTACTGTTCGGCGACCTGGCCGTGCTCCCCTCGCTGATCGGCGTGAGTTCGTGCATCCTGCTCGCTGGGCTCGGTCTCTCGAGCGTCATCTCCGCACGGTTCCCCTACCCGTCCGTGCACCCCGGCGACAGCCCGTTCGCTCAGCCGCAGGCGAGCGGAACGGCTGCGGGGCTCATCCAGTCACTGGCGTTCTTCGCCGCGCTGATCGTCACCCTGCCGCCGCTGGCCCTCTCGGCGCTGGGGTTTGCATTCGGGGAAGGCTGGCATCTCGCGGCACTGTTCGTTGGGCTGGCTATCGGGCTCGGCTGCCTGTACCTCGGGGTGCTCTGGGGTGGCGCCATCTTCTCCAAGCGCGCGCCCGAACTATTGGCTTTCACGCTCAGGAGCTAAAATCGTTGTCATGAGCGGTGATACTCAGCAGGGCGGCGGCACAGACACTCTCGATCGCGAACTCGAGGAGCTCCTCAATCAGGAGCAGCTCGAGGAGGGCGACCATGAGCGATTTTCGCACTATGTACAGAAGGAGAAGATCCTGCGCTCAGCGCTGAGCGGTAAGCCCGTGATCGCCCTGTGCGGCAAGGTCTGGACCCCGGGGCGCGACCCCGAGAAGTTTCCGGTGTGCCCGACGTGCAAAGAGATCTACGACTCGATGAAAAAGTAGGTTTGGGCCGCGAACCTCAGACGTAGCGGGTCGGGATGACCGGCTCGCCGCGACCGAGCCGGAACGCTTCTGCGGGCAGCTCGGCGATCGCGGTGGCGCGGTGTTTGCGAGCCAGTTCCGTGCCGGCCCGACCGCGAAAACGTTCGACCGGCACCCCGTCAATCACGAGGGGAACCAGCAGCGCGCGATGGTTCTTCGTCGCCGTTTCCGGTTCCCCGATGTGAATGACCTCGGCGCTCGCCGTGCCGGCCTCGGTGAACTCGCGCACGGGGAACTTGCGCCCGCCGACGGTGGCCTTCTGCGGGGACAGCTTGGCCAGCGAGATCCAGCTGCCAGCGGCATCCTTGCGGGCGACAAGTTTGTAAACGAGTCCGGCCGCCGGAGATCCGGAACCCGTGACGACGGATGTCCCGACGCCGTACGAGTCAACCGGCGCGGCCCGCAGCGCGGCGATGGTGAACTCGTCGAGGTCGTTTGTCACGGTGATCTTCGTCCTCGTTGCGCCGAGACCGTCGAGCTGCCGACGAACCGCGGCAACCTGCTCAGGAAGGTCACCGCTATCGATCCGTACGGCACCGAGATTGGTGCCGGCGACCTTCACGGCGAGGTCGACGGCCGTGGTCACGTCATAGGTGTCGACGAGCAGTGTCGTGTCGGGTCCGAGGGCGGCAACCTGCGCCCGGAACGCCTCCTCCTCGCTGTCGTGCAGCAGCGTGAACGAGTGTGCGGCGGTGCCCATGGTCGGGATGCCCCAGCTACGGCCGGCCTCGAGGTTGCTCGTTGAGGCGAAGCCTGCGATGTACGCTGCCCGCGCGGCGGCGATGGCACTCTGCTCGCCCGTGCGGCGGGAACCCATCTCGGCAAGCGGGCGGCCGCTCGCGGCGGACACCATCCGTGCGGCAGCGCTCGCGACCGCGCTGTCGTAGTTGAGCACGCTGAGCGCCAGGGTCTCGAGAATGACCGCCTCGGCGAACGTGCCATCGACGACGAGGATGGGGGAGCCGGGAAAGTAGACCTCTCCCTCCTGGTAACCCCAGATGTTGCCGGTGAAGCGATAGTCGGCGAGCCAGTCGATCGCCTTCTCGTAGACGACCTGATTGTCCCTCAGCCAGCCGAGTTCGGCATCCGTGAATCGGAATTCGCCGAGGAGGTCGAGCAGGCGGCCGGTGCCGGCGACGATGCCGTAGCGTCTACCGCCGGGCAGTCGTCGCGCGACGACTTCGAACACGCACTCCCGGTCGTGCGTGCCGGAGCGGATGGCGGCATCCAGCATCGTGAGTTCGTAGCGGTCGGTCAGAAGGGCGCTCGTCACCCGCCCAGCCTAGCCAGAGCTGAACCTGCATGGCACAGCCGCTCAAACGGCTTCGATAATTGAGGGATGGTGAGGCGGTGGTCGAGGCGGAATCCTTACCGAGTGGGGATGTGCCACCGCACCTTCGCTAAACTCGACTACCGTGAATGACGCGCCGATTGGAATCTTCGATTCGGGGGTCGGCGGCCTGACCGTTGCTCGAGCCATCATCGACCAATTGCCGAACGAATCCATTCTTTACGTCGGCGATACCGCCCATTCACCGTATGGCCCGAAACCGATCGCCGACGTGCGCCGCTACACCCTCGCTGTTCTCGACGATCTGGTCGCCCAGGGCGTTAAAATGCTCGTGATTGCCTGCAACACCGCCTCGGCGGCCATGCTCAGGGATGCCCGCGAGCGCTACACCCAG
>JAYTEZ010000205.1:0-2330 GCA_043734805.1 Microbacteriaceae bacterium | reverse complement strand
TCCGTAACGGCGCCCGGAGAGCTCGGCGGCGCGATCGAGCACCGGGCGAACCTGGTCGATCTCGTACATGTTCTCGACGCCCTGCTTGAGGAATGCGACCCGTTCGAGACCCATGCCGGTGTCGATGTTTTTTTTCGGCAGGTCGCCCAGGATCTCGAAATCCTTGCCTGAGCCTGGACCGCGCAGGTACTGCATGAAGACGAGATTCCAAATTTCGACATAGCGGTCGTCGTCCGTTGCCGGCCCGCCATCGGCTCCGTAGGCGGGGCCGCGGTCGAAGAAAATCTCCGAACATGGGCCGGCGGGCCCCGGTTGCCCGGTCGACCAGTAGTTGGTGTCCATGTCGAGGCGCTGGATCCGCTCATCCGGAAGCCCGGCGATCTGCTTCCAGAGGTTGAACGCTTCGTCGTCGTCTTTGTAGACGGTGACCCAGAGGTCCTTCTCCGCAAAACCGTATCCGCCGGCGCTCTCTGAGGTCGTCAGGAGCTCCCAGGCGTAGCTGATCGCGAGCTCCTTGAAGTAGTCGCCGAAGGAGAAATTACCGCTCATCTGAAAAAACGTGCCGTGGCGCGGAGTCTTGCCAACCTCCTCGATGTCGAGGGTGCGGATGCACTTCTGCACGCTCGTCGCGCGAGGGAATGGCGCCGGCACCAGACCGGTCAGGTACGGCACGAACGGTACCATCCCTGCCACCGTGAAGAGCAGTGTCGGGTCATCGCTCACGAGCGAAGCCGAGGGAACTACGGTATGGCCGCGCTCGGCAAAGTAGTCGAGCCAGCGCCCACGAATGTCAGCAGTCTGCATGGTGTCCTGGATTTGGGGCCGAGCATCCACCCGGCCGCGAGAAGGTGTCGAACTCGTGACTAACGTTTCTTGAGGTCGGCGATGAGGTCTTCCGCATCCGAAACCGCCGCTCTCAACTCAGCCTCACGGGTCTTGTAGCCGTCGACCACAGCGCTGCTGAACTCGTGAGCGCGGCTGTCGACATCCTCGAAGAATTTTCTGCCCTCAGGAGTCCTGTTGATCTGGTGGGCGGCGATGAAGCCGATACCGGCACCGACGATGAGCCACAGTAGGTTTTTCATGATTACTCCCTGGTAAATATGAAACGGATGCATCTTTCGAAGGCTGCACCCAAGCTTACTTCGATCGGCGTTGTGGCTTCAGCCCCGTCAACGCCACCCGTACCGCCGCGGAGAACCCAGCGATTTTGATCAGCGGTCCGCCGAGGGTCGCCGCAAAGAGGGCGATGAGCGAGGACACATTACCGGTCGCCTCAGCAATCCCGCTCGTGATCGTGTCGAAGCGCGCGAGCTGCTTGTTGGTCTCGCCGATCGTAATGGTTGCTTCCGTAAGCAGCGGCGTCACGTTCGTGCTCAGGTCGCGAATGGCGACTCGAGTTTCATCGAACACTCTGCCCAGTTTGACCAGGGGCACGGCAAGGAGACCGACGAGAATGGCGAAAACTCCTGCCGCGATCAGTCCGGCGATATCGCCACCGTTCATGAGATCCACCAATCGGCGTAGTTTAACGAGAAGGAGCGGATCCCCCGAAGGTGATCCGCTCCCACTGTACTGGTGGTGCTGATTGAGTAGCGCCCGACGAAGGAGGACGCGTATCGAAATCTAGCGAGCCGCGTAATACTCCACGACGAGCTGCACCTCACAGGTGACCGGAACTTCCGCACGCTTCGGGCGACGAACGAGACGAGCCTCGAGCTTGTCGAGTTCGACCTCGAGGTAGCCGGGCGTCTTCGGCAGAACGTCGACGTGGCCGCCAGCGGCTGCAACCTGGAACGGTTCCATGCCCTCGCTCTTGGCGTGAACGTGAATGAGCTGGCCGGGCTTCACGCGGAAGGACGGGCGGTCGACCCGCTGGCCATCGACGAGGATGTGGCGGTGCACGATCATCTGGCGAGCCTGCGCCGTCGTGCGCGCTATTGCGGCACGGACGATGAGGGCATCGAGACGCATTTCGAGCTGCTCGACCAGGTTCTCACCGGTCAGGCCAGCGGCACGACGTGCCTCTTCGAACTGGATCTTGAGCTGGGCTTCGCGGATGCCGTACTGGGCACGCAGACGCTGCTTTTCACGGAGACGAACGGCGTAGTCGCTGTCGGTCTTGCGCTTGGTGCGGCCATGCTCCCCCGGGGGGTACGGACGCTTTTCGAGGTATTTTGCCGCCTTCGGGGTGAGCGGAATGCCCAACGCCCGAGACAGCCGGGTCTTGCTACGAGTACGTGACTTGGTAGACACGGTTTCCTTTCGATTCTCTTCGCCGCTGACCGGTACGAATTTGCACGGGGCGGCACGCGCGTGAGCGCGAACGG
>JAYTEZ010000204.1:0-5057 GCA_043734805.1 Microbacteriaceae bacterium | reverse complement strand
GCTTCGAAGCCGAATGCGGCCAATGTCATCGACATCCAGATCTACCTCGACTACCAGTGCCCCGCCTGTGGTGCATTCGAGAAGTCGAACGCCGATCAGATCAAGGCCTGGGTCAAGAGTGGCGCAGCGACGCTGGAGATCCACCCGATCGCTATCCTCGATCGTTTCTCTCTTGGCGCGAAATACTCCACTCGTGCGGCAAATGCTGGCGCCTGTGTTGCCAACTTCTCACCGAATTCGTACTTCGACTTCAGCGCGCTGCTCTTCACTAATCAGCCGAAAGAGAATACCGAGGGCCTCACGGATGCCCAGCTCACCGACCTGGCACAGCAAGCGAAGGTGTTGAAGCAGGATTCGATCACGAGCTGCATCAAGGACCAGACGTTCAAGTCCTGGGTGACCGCGGCAACGACGAGAGCCACGACCGGGCCGATACCGAACAGCACGGTCGCGAATGTCGGCGGAACGCCAACAGTGCTCATCAACGGTTCGAAATACCCGGGCGCCATCGACAATGCGAGCGACTTCGCCACCGCGGTATCAAAGGCGGCCGGTGACAGCTTCACCGGGACACCGACACCGACACCGACACCGACACCAAAACCGTAACGTCGGTAGAGATAGACGAAGGGTCGGACCGCGCTGTTCGACCATTCATTCAGACATATTCGGGCGCAACTGTTGCCATTCTGTTGCCATGGCAATCCGGATTTTCGTGTGGACTTGCACAAACCGGCCAATCCGAATCGCCGGGGAGTCAGGGGTCAACTCAGCGGGACGTGACTTCCGAACCGCCGTCAGACGCCGTCCCCCCGTTCACCGGAAGGGTGATGATGAATGCTGCGCCATTCTCCGCGGACAGGGAGGTTGCGGATATCTGGCCGCCGTGTGCGGTCGCGACCTCTTGAGCTATGGCCAGTCCAAGTCCGCTGCCCCCATCGCCGGCACGGCGAGAGCGGGCGTCGTCGAGGCGGGTGAATCGATCGAATATACGGTGTTGATCTTCGATTCGCACCGGAGGGCCGTCATTGGCAATCGTGATCACGGCAGTTTCCCCCGCCTTCTTCAAGGCGATCGATACTTCGGTTCGCGCGTGCCGCGCGGCGTTGTCTCCGATATTTCGTACCATTCGGGCGAGATCGCGCTGTGATCCACTCGTTCTGACCGCATCGAGCCCGGCGAGACGGACGGCGACGGTGCCGAGGGCCTCCAGACGGTGAAACTCGCCGATGACTATTTCATCCAGATCAATTGGCTCGAAGGATCGACGCTGTCGTCCCTCATCGGTACGCGCGAGAAAGAGCAGGTCATCGATGAGGTCGGTCATGCGAACGGCCTGCGCCTCCACACGTTCAAGAGTGGCCGGTGCATCGGCCTTATCGCCCTGGGCCAGAGCAACTTCGACCTGCGCCCGCAATGCGGCGAGGGGGCTCCGCAGTTCGTGTGACGCGTCGCCGATGAATCGCTTCTGCCTCTGCGCGGATGCCTGAAGTCGGTCAAGCATCTGGTTGACGGTCACGGCAAGTCGAGACACCTCGTCACGTGATTGTGGAATGGGGACCCGTTTGCTCAGGTCGGTGCCAATCGATACGGCCTGCCGGCGAATTCTTTCTATCGGCCGGAGGGACCGGCCCACGGCAAAAGAGACAGTCAAAGCGACGAGGGCAATCAGCGTCGGCAGCGCAGCCACCAGCGACCACGTCAGGCTATTTGTCGCGGCATCAACCTGCGCGAGCGACGTCGCCACGTAGATCCAGCCCGGCCCGCTGGTCAGCACCACAGGATGCACCGCGACGCGAAACGACACGGATTTATCTTCGATAGGGATGCTTGGCAAGGTGAAGAACGTGTCAACGGTCGTCTTCGGCTGGGTTTGCAGGATCGGCAACTCGCCAACAACATTCGACGATGCCGACACGACGGAATTCGAGGAGTTAACGACCTGGATGAGGTTGCTGTCATCAACCTGGGTTGGCAAAGTGGCAGGAATGGGTCCAATTGCGACCAGTGCGGAAATGTCTCGCGCGCGGGTCGAAGCGGCGGAATCGAGATTTGCCACCAGGGACTGGTGCACAAGCGCGACAAGAGCGATACCCCCGAGGGTGACGATGATTGCCAGCACTGCGCTGGCGGCGATGGTGACGCGAGCGCGCACGCCCCAGGTTTGCACGTTCAGCCGCGGGATTGTGTTCACCGCAGCGGGACCTGTGCCGTGGTCGGTCCGTCACCGATGAGCCGGTATCCAACTCCCCGTACGGTCTCAATGTCATTTCGCCCGAATGGGCGGTCAACCTTGCGCCGAAGATAGCCCACGTACACCTCCACCACATTCGAATCGATGTCAAGCTCGGCATCCCAGACGTGCTCCGCGATCATGGCACGACTCGCGACCATGCCGCGGCAGCGCATGAGGTATTCGAGAAGGGAGAACTCGCGCGCAGTCAGAGTGATTTCGGCTTGACCCCGCCAGCATTGGCGGGTGGCGGGGTCGAGCGAGAGGTCGCCGACGCTCAATACGGGTGATCGATCCGTCGGTGCACGCCTCAGCAGCGCCCGGATGTGGGCGAGCAGTACGACGAAGGAGAACGGCTTTGATAGGTAGTCGTCAGCCCCCAGATCGAGAGCATCCGCTTCATCGTATTCACCGTCCTTCGCCGTCAGCATGAGAATGGGAACCGTCGAACCGGCCTGCCGAATTCGTTTGCACACCTCGTAACCGGAGAGCGTGGGAAGCATGATGTCAAGCACGATCAGGTCGAACGCATTTTCGGTGGCCATCCACAATCCATCGACTCCGTCCGCCGCAAGTTCGACCGCGAATCCTTCCGCACCCAATCCGACTGACAGGGCAGCGGCCATTGCGGCATCATCTTCGACAACCAGGACGCGCATGATTCAGACTCCGTACTGACCCTGTGGCGATCATCGGAAATGAGAGCACCCCCACAAGTCTGCTCTCCTACGGCAAGACTACGAAAAGAAACCCCGACGATGCTGCTCGCTGGGTGAACCCCCAGTCGCACTTATTCGGGTCTTATGAACGCGTGACATGTTTTCCCTGTCCAACTGGACGACGACAAAGGAGAAAACGCACATGAAGAAGAAAACCACCATCACCCTCGTGGTGCTCGCGGGACTCGGCCTTGCCTCAGTTGGCGCGAGCGCAGCGATGGCGAGCACGCCGTCGACGCCGCCCAGCACCTCAACCTCCACGAGTTCAGCGGAGGCGCCGGAAACTCCCGGCACGGAGGCGGCGGGAGTGTCCGACGGCCCTGGCGGCCACGAAGATGCGCCCGGCGTGGACGTCAACCACGACGGTGGGAACAGCGAGAAGTAACTTCTCCAGCCCATGGGCCGCCTCGCGGATCCGTTCGGGTGCGCGAGGCGCTCGTGTGCCCCTGCCACCAACGTCCGGACAAACCCGATGCGCGGTCGGGCGTCTGGCGTGCAGCAGGCCACTCAGCGAGCCGGTTTCGGTGCGCTGAGTCTGACCATCGCGGTGGAGCGAAGCAGCACGGGCTCGATCCGCCAATTCCAGATCGGGAGCCACACCAGGAGCGTGGCCGCGCTGATCAATACTGACCCTGCGACATCGGTCGGGTAATGGACTCCCAGATACAGCCGCGACGTTCCGACCACCACGACCAGGATTGCGCCAGCACCAATGGCGATCCGACGGCCAACGCCTGGTTTGACGAGAACAAGAACAACGGCGCAGACGATCGAGAAGACGAACGACGTGTGGCCGCTGGGAAAACTGTCGTTTGCCGTCTCCAGTATCAATGCATGAACCGTCGAGTGAGGCGGGCGGGGACGCAAAACGGTGAACTTGCCAATCTCTGAACTCACCCAGCCAACTGCGGTGATGGATCCGAACGCCAGCGCCCTCAGCGGATCCCCCAGCGGCCAGAGCAAACCCAGGCAGATCAGCGCCACAAGAATGACGGCGACAAGCGGCTCAAATCCAAAGTGGATGCCCAGGGCGACGGCATCCAGTGTCGGCACCCGTATCGTGCTGAGCGCCACGAGCAGGTTGAGTTCTGGACTGGACTGCCCAAACGATTTCGCGACAAAGCCGCCGACGATCGTGAGCAGCAGCAGGGAAATCCCTGCGGTCACGACCGGCCAGGTTCGAAAGGGAAGGCCTAGCGACGGGTCGCTCTGTCCGATCTGCATGATTCCTCCACGATTCAGCCAGCGGAAAGCCGGTGTTTGAGTCTTTGTCTAATTGCCTAAGAACCGTGCGGGGCGATGCCCCCGGGGTTTGGTGGCACCGTTTCGCCGGGGCGCTAACGGGGCCGTGGCGAGTCGTGAACCGAGGGGATCGTGAGAGTGACCGTCGAACCGATGCCGAGGGATGACACGATCGTCACTCGACCGCGATGCGCCCGAGCAATCCTCTCGACGAGCGCCAGCCCAAGGCCGTGGCCTGGGGCACCGTGCGCGTGTGGACCCCGCCAGAATCGATCGAATGCGTGTCGCACCTCCTCGGGGGTCATGCCAATTCCCGTGTCCGTAACGGAGATTATTGCGTTTCCGGAATTGGTCGCGGCCGTCAGGATGACGGTTCCGCCTTCGGGGGTGAACTTCATCGCGTTGTCGAGGATGTTCGCCACTGCCCGCACGAGCAGGGACGGAACCCCGGCAATCAGCACAAGCGGGTCGGAACGGGTGATCAGCCGATCTGTGCCGTCGCTGCCTTCGAGCGCGCTAATGGCGTCGCGGACGAGTTCGTCGGCGGAAACGGTCCGGAAGCGTGACTCGAATTCGGCGGTCGAGTCTCGAGCGAGCAGGAGGAGGTCTTCGGTGAGCTGCACCAGAGTCTGTGTCGCCTCAAGCGACGTTGTGATGGAGCGGCGATATTCCTCCTCCGACCGTCGACGCGACAGGGCCAGCTCCAGTTCACCGCGAATGACGCTCAGCGGACTCCTGAGCTCGTGCGAGGCATCGTCCACAAACTGCTGTTGCTGTTCGAAACTCTGTCGAAGGGGCGCCAGTGCTGCCCTCGCCATCCAATAGCTGGTAAACGGCACCACAACGCACAGAACCGCGAAGCC
>JAYTEZ010000203.1:0-4112 GCA_043734805.1 Microbacteriaceae bacterium | reverse complement strand
GTCGACGTCATTCCGCTGATCGAACGCCATTTCCAGTCCGTTGTTGGGGTCGCAGCGTGAGCGCGCCAGCAGAGGGGCGGCGGATGCTGCGCCTCGAGGTTCGCAATGCCGAGACACCGATCGAGCGCAAGCCGGAGTGGATCAAGACTCGCGCGAAACTGGGTCCGGAGTATCTGCAACTGCAGCAGCTGGTCAAGAGCGAGAACCTGCACACGGTCTGCCAGGAGGCCGCTTGCCCCAATATTTTTGAGTGCTGGGAAGACCGTGAAGCCACCTTCCTCATCGGCGGATCCCAGTGCACGCGCCGCTGCGACTTCTGCCAGATCGACACGGGGAAGCCGGCCGACTACGACCGTGATGAACCGAGACGGGTTGCCGAATCCGTGGTCGCGATGAACCTTCGCTACGCGACCGTGACCGGGGTTGCTCGCGATGACCTCCCCGATGAAGGCGCCTGGCTTCATGCCGAAACCGTTCGGCAGATCCACGAGCAATCTCCAGGAACCGGTGTCGAGATCCTCGCCACGGACTTCTCGGGAAATCCGGATCTCCTCGGCGAAGTGTTCGCCTCACGACCCGAGGTCTTCGCGCACAATGTCGAGACCGTCCCTCGTATTTTCAAGCGCATTCGCCCGGCCTTCCGCTACGAGCGGTCACTGGATGTTCTGACCCAGGGCCGACGCGCCGGCCTGATCACCAAGTCCAACCTGATCCTCGGAATGGGTGAGGAGCGCCACGAGGTCAGTCAGGCGCTGCAGGACCTGCACGACGCTGGCACCGACATCATCACGATTACCCAGTACCTTCGGCCGACTCCGCGGCACCTTCCTGTGGCGCGCTGGGTGCGGCCCGAAGAATTCGTCGAGATGAAGGAAGAGGCGGAGGCCATCGGCTTCCTCGGCGTTCTCGCCGGCCCTCTTGTGCGGTCGTCCTATCGCGCCGGACGCCTGTGGGCCCAGTCGATGGTGGCCAAGGGACGCGAGGTTCCCGAGCAGCTCCGGCACCTGGCGGACAAATCGCTCGGCTTTTCCCAGGCCGTATCCTAGACACATGGCACGAACCAAAAACTCGGCTCCCAAGCCAGCGAAAGAGCCCGGTCGTCTGAAGCAGATGTACCAGGTCTTTAATATGACCCGACGGTACGACTCGAATGCCATCTGGTGGATGGCCCTCGCGTTTCTCGCCCCGATCCTCGCCGGCATCATCGCCGGCATCCTCCTCTCGGGTTCAGACAACGTTTTCGGATTCGTGCTGTGGATCATCGCCGGGGTTCTCGGTGGTGTTCTGCTCTTCCTTATCGTGCTCGGACGCCGTGCCGAGAAGGCCGCATACTCGCAAATCGAGGGTCAGCCGGGGGCCGTTGGCGCCGTGCTCAAGAGTTCCCTCCGCCGCGGCTGGACGGCGAGCGAAATGCCTATTGCCGTGAGCCCGAAGACCCAGGATGCTGTCTACCGCGCCGTCGGCAACGGTGGTGTCGTGCTCATCGGAGAAGGTCCGAAGTCGCGCACGCAGAAGATGCTCGACGACGAAAGACGACGCGTCACGCGCATCCTGCCGAACGTCGCGGTTAATTTTCTGCATGTCGGTCCGGATGCGGACTCGGTGCCGCTCCATAAGCTCGCCCGACGAATGGCTCGCTTCAAGCGCGCGCTCAACAAAGCTGAGGTGTACGCGGTGAGCAACCGACTGAGCTCCCTCGGCAAGAACCAGCTGCCGATCCCCAAGGGCATCGACCCGATGAAGGCCCGCTCGCCCCGAGCCCGCTAGCCCGTTTCTCCTCGTGCCGTGCCCCAGATCGTGGCGGCTCGCGAGACGACTCCGCCGCGGTAGGTGCGGGCGAGTCGCCACCAGATCCGGCCACGGATGGATGCCGAGTCGGTAGTTATGGTGACTAATTGCACAGTGACTAATTGCGCGCGGAAGTCGCCACAACATCCGACTCGACGGGCGAATTCGTTTTTCTCAGGGCGTTAGTGGACACGCCCCAGCTGCCAGCGAGCGCACGGCCCGCGGTGCGCGGTGCGATAGTTTGCTCACCGCCGGACGAGTACCGTCCCGGCCAGGCGATCGTGCATGCCGCGCTGGTCGCGATCCCAGATCACCGCGGGGATGACGATGCAGAGCAGTACCGTGCGCACCGCCGGTCGCCAGACGCCGATCCAGCCGCCCCGGATCGGGACGACTCGCATGCCGAAAATGAGATGCCCGATGCTTCCGCTGAGCAGGGCGAGAAAGACAATCTGCAGAATCGCAAAGATGGCCAGCGTCGCCCAGCCGTCGTAGCTGAAGAATGCAATGGAGATAAGCACAGCGAGCAGCCAGTCGATGACGATCGCACCCGCGCGACGACCGAATCGCGCGACCGAGCGGGATCCGCTCTCCGGTAACCCGAGACGCTTGCCCGGCCACTCGCCAGCCGCTCTGTCGTTGACCTGAGGGTTGGAAGAACCGGGGCTGGACATTCCGTAATCCTACGTCGCGTGAGCAGGGCGTAACATGGGCGAAACAATAGCGACACGGTTGCGAAACTCCGCACGTCTAGCCTCACAGTGGCTGCGTTTGCTGCCGTACCCGTTCCACCCTCATTGGAGTCCCTCACATGTTCAGTGATTCTTCCGAGGTGCTCAAGTTCATCAAGGCCGAGAACATCAAGTTCCTTGATATTCGCTTCACCGATCTTCCCGGTGTCCAGCAGCACTTCAACATTCCCGCCTCGACCGTCGATGAGGAATTCTTTTCGGTCGGCCAGCTCTTCGATGGCTCATCCATCCGTGGTTTCGCGTCGATCCACGAATCGGACATGCAGCTGATCCCGGACGTGACGACCGCGTATGTCGACCCGTTCCGCGTGGAGAAGACGCTCATCATGATCTTCGACATCTACAACCCGCGCAGCGGTGAGATTTACGCTCGCGATCCGCGCCAGGTCGCCAAGAAGGCGGAGAAGTACCTCGCATCCACCGGCATCGCCGACACCGCATTCTTCGCCCCCGAGGCCGAGTTCTACATTTTCGATGACGTGCGTTATGACGTCAGCCAGAACTCAAGCTCGTACTTTGTCGACTCCGAAGAAGGCGCCTGGAACTCCGGTCGCGTCGAAGCCGGTGGCAACCTCGCCAACAAGACTCCCTACAAGGGGGGCTATTTCCCGGTCAGCCCGGTCGATAAGCAGGCCGACCTTCGCGATGACATCAGCCTCAAACTGATCGACGCCGGCCTCATCCTCGAGCGGGCTCACCACGAGGTCGGAACGGGCGGCCAGGCCGAGATCAACTATCGCTTCGACACCATGGTGCACGCGGCCGACGACCTCCTCAAGTTCAAGTACATCGTCAAGAACACCGCCACCGAGTGGGGCAAGGTCGCAACCTTCATGCCGAAGCCGCTCTTCGGCGACAACGGATCGGGTATGCACACGCACCAGTCGCTCTGGAGCGACGGCGTGCCGCTGTTCTATGACGAGAAGGGCTACGGCGGGCTCAGCGACATTGCGCGCTGGTACATCGGCGGACTGCTCAAGCACGCTCCGGCGGTGCTGGCGTTCACGAACCCGACGCTCAACTCGTACCGGCGCCTGATTCCCGGATTCGAAGCTCCGGTCAACCTGGTCTACTCGGCCGGTAACCGCTCGGCGTCGATCCGCATTCCGATCACCGGCACGAACCCGAAAGCCAAGCGCATCGAGTTCCGTGCACCGGATGCTTCGGGCAACCCGTATCTCGCCTTCGCCGCCCAGCTCATGGCCGGCCTCGACGGAATCAAGAACAGAATCGAGCCGCACGAGCCCGTCGACAAGGACCTCTACGAGCTGCCGCCCGAGGAAGCGAAGAACATCCCGCAGGTTCCCTCTTCTCTCGAGGAGGCGCTGAAGGCTCTGGAAAATGACCACGACTTCCTCACCGCCGGCAACGTGTTCACGCCCGACCTGATCCAGACCTGGATTTCCTACAAGCGAGCGAATGAGATCATCCCGGCCGCGCAGCGTCCGCATCCGTTCGAATACGAGCTGTACTTCAGCGTCTAAGCAACCAACGACAGAGGCTGCATCTTTTCCCTGCGTGTCAGGGTGGGGTGCGGCCTCTGTTATTTGCTGTTGACGATGGATCGAGCCG
>JAYTEZ010000202.1:0-6290 GCA_043734805.1 Microbacteriaceae bacterium | reverse complement strand
CGACCGCCTCGCCACGCGGCCATCCAGAATTTGCCCCACAGATGAACCACCATGAAGATGAAGAACAGCTCAACGCTCCACAGGTGGGTGCTGTTAACGAAGCGTCCAAATCCGGAGACGTGGTACCAGAGCGGGCCATTCAGACTGAGCACAATTCCCGAAACGATGATGAAAACGAGGGATCCTATTGCACCCATGCCAAACAAATAGATCCAGGATGCTACATAGCTTGGCTGGTCTTCCGGCAGCAACTTGTTGGGCGGAAGGCGATGCAGCATCCAGAGACGCGCCTTCCCGGTCCAGGTGTGACCGTCGTCGGTCGAGGCTGGCGCGGTACCATCCCGCATGGTCTCTGCAGGCTCCACCGCGGAGTCGTGGATGGTCACTTGTGCGTCTTTCCGCCGGGGAAGGGCAGCACCAGGGCAACAACGAACAGCGCCAGCATCACAACGATGACGATGAAATTGCCCAGCTGGATGACGAAGTTCCCCCAGCCAAGATAGATTCCTGGACTGGACGAACCCAACACTGAAGCGAGTAGCGCACCCATGAGGGCTCCCAATGTTTAGTGAGGCCTGAAGAGGCCTTTCGAGTCACAACCTATGGTTTCCGTCGCCGTGCAACCGGGACCAAAGTCCTGAATATTCGCATCGCCGAATTCGGGTGCAGTGAGCCGCTACTCGAGCCGCTACTCGACCTGCACCGTGGCGCCGGAGGCGGCGGTGACCTCGCCAGCCGCATCCACGGTAATCGAGACATCCGCGCCGCAGAATCTCAGGCCGCTCACCGAGAGGGCGCCAACGATCGAAACCGGGGAGACTCCGATCGTTCCGGATTGGGCATCCGGCCTGAGGCCGAGCGTGCTGCCGAGCACCGAGACGGCGGCCGCGGCCGACCAGGCCTGCGGGCGACAGGCGGCGGGATACGGGATGGGCGCGGCGAAGTCGGTCGCCGCATCCCCGGAGTGGAGCTCGGGCATCCGATAGTCGAATCCGGATGCCGCGGCCAACAGCCCCGCAACGAGCGAGCCGGCTTCGGCCGTGAAGCCTTCACGCGCGAGGCCGGAGATCGCGATCGCGGTGTCGTGCGTCCAGACGCTGCCCCCGTGGTAACTGAGTGGCCAATAGCCGACGGAGTCCGTGGACATGGTGCGCAAGCCAAAGCCCGAATTGAGCTCGGGGGAGACCAGCCGGAGCGCGACGAGGGCGGCCTGCTGAGCATCCAACAGTCCGGTTCCGAGAAGGTGGCCGAGGTTACTCGTGACGGTGTCGACCGGGCGCTTCTGGGCGTCGAGGGCGATCGCCGGGTAGGCGCCAGCGGCATCCTGGATCCAGAATGTTTCGTGGAACCGAACGCGCAGGGCGGCCGCCCAAGCGCGCCAACCCGGCGCGCCCTCCTGCCCAAAGTGTTCGAGGAGGTCTGCTCCGTGCATCGCCGCCTCGTACGCGTATGCCTG
The DNA here is from genome assembly GCA_043734805.1 of Microbacteriaceae bacterium. Taxonomy (GTDB): domain Bacteria; phylum Actinomycetota; class Actinomycetes; order Actinomycetales; family Microbacteriaceae; genus Lacisediminihabitans. Next base: position 4,834 of record JAYTEZ010000202.1, on the reverse strand, counting down.
CACTTCGCAGAGGGCGATCGGACCGTCGGCGAGGCTGCCGTCGCGCCACTGCACCGAATCGCCGGAGTCTTTCCAGCCCTGATTCGCGAGGCCCTTGCCGGTCTCGTCGACGTATTCGAGCAGGCCGTCGCCATCAGCGTCACCGAAGTCGCGCATCCACTGAAGCGCCGCCACCAGGTGGGGCATCAGTGGCGAGACCTCGGTGTCGGGCAGGCCCCACTTCCAGGCGTCGTAAAGCAGGCAGGCCCAGAGCGGCGTCGCGTCGACCGTGCCGTAGTAGAGGGGCGGAAGCGCGATGTTCTCGCCCGGAATCGTCAGCGTGCCGCGACGCAACTCGTGCATGATCTTGCCTGGCTGCTCCGCGGTCTCGGCGACCGACTCTGTGCCCTGCAGGCCAGCCAGAACGCGCAACGTGTCACCGGCAAGCTTCGTGCCGAGCGGGAGCATGAACCGCGCGGACCAGAGTGAATCCCGCCCGAAGAGCGTGAAAAACCAGGGTGCGCCCGCGGCGAGGAATTCGGATGGCGGGTCGGCTGTCGTCGTCAGGCGAAGGGCGTCGAGATCGCCGAGCGCGGTTTTCAGCCAGCGCACCATCCGGTCATCCCCCGCACTGACCATCGGAACCGACCATCCGGCCGGTGCGGATGACCCGCGCACGACGGCGCCGGCATCGATTGAGGTGACGGACCAGCCGACCGTGACCGAGCCTTTCGGGGGAACAGTGACCGGCCAGCGGAGTTCGAGAAAACCGTCGTCGAGGCTGAGCTCAGCGCCCGGCGCGGCCAGCTCGGCCTGGACCGCGTCGTTGCCCCACGATGCCAAACCGCCCGCGATCGCGATCGCCACTCGAGCAGAGGGCTGCCCGGCCTTGATCGAATCCATCTCGGCGAGGTCGCTCGCAAGACGCACGACGATCGTCGTCTCGACCGCATAATGGAGCGTCGACTGGAGTTGCACCGACTCGACGGCACCCCCGATCGTCATGGTTCGACGGTGGGTCTTTCGCACGCGAGGATCGGCCGCCCTGTCGTCCAGATTGCGCAACAACGCGATGAACGCCACGCTGTCAGCGCCATTGGGCACCGTGGCAATGTGCTCGCCAGGAAGCCCGCCGATCGTGACAGTCAGGCCGGAGACGACGCGCACATCCGACCGGTACACGCCATGAATCGGTGCGGACCCCATCGATCCATCCGGTGCGGACCAGGCCTGGGACGGCGCGCGGAGCACGATAACTTCGTTGTGCAGGAGCGGCTGCACCGTCGCTGACATCAGTCGATCACTCTTCCTCTACCGTGTTCGGCGGCGTTCTTCGCCATTGACAATCCGCTCACCTGATGTAACCTAGCAGCAACTATTTGAACGATCAAATGTTGGACGTCTTCCGATTCGAAACTGTCGAATCGTCGGTCGCTGCGAAACTTGAACGATCAAATCAACGAATTTTGCGGCAGCCAAAGGAGGCGGCAGTGGGACAGCTTCCGACGGTGGAGGATGTGGCTCGGGTCGCGAGCGTCTCGCGCCAGACCGTGTCCAACGTGCTGAATTCGCCGGCCATCGTTAAACCTGACACCCGCAGCCGCGTAGAAGAAGCGATCAAGCAGCTCGGCTACCGGCAGAACGCCTCGGCGCGCAGGCTGCGGACGCAAAAGTCGGCCACCATCGGAATCCGACTCGATCCGACGACGAACGGCATCTCGGGCTCGATCCTCGACCGTTTCCTGCATGCTCTGACGGAACAGGCCGATCAGCGCGGCATGCGCGTCCTGCTTTTTACGGCGGTGGATCCCGAGGGGGAAATCGAACAGATCCGGCGCTTGCGCGACGGCTCAGACGTCGATGCGTTCGTGCTGACCTCCACGTTCTACGGCGACCCGCGCACTCAGTGGCTCATCGACAACCATGTGCCGTTCGTTACTTTCGGGCGCCCCTGGGGCATCGATGACATGAATGACCCACAACACCTGTGGGTCGACGTCGACGGGCGGGCCGGTACGTATGCCGCGACGAACCACCTGATCGACGGCGGGGCACGGCGGGTCTGCTACCTGGGCTGGCCGAGCCCCTCCGGAACCGGCGACGACCGTCGCCGCGGCTGGGCCGACGCCATGAGTGAGCGTTTCGGTCTCGAAGCCCACGAGCTTGAGCAGCTCGAACGGCGCACCGACGAAGGAGTGGCCCAGGCGACGGCCACGGTCTCGGCCCTGTTCGACAGTGACCCGGCGCCGGATGCCCTCGTGTGTGTGAGCGATTCGCTCGCTCTCGGCGCGATGATCGCCGCAGCATCCGCAGGACTTTCCGGCCTCCCGATCATCGGCTTCGATAACACCCCGGTGGCCGAGGCTGTCGGGCTCTCCAGTGTCGAGCAATCGCTCAAAGAGGTCGCCGCAGGGGCGCTCGAGCTGCTCATGGGCCTCACCGGCAGCGACCTGATCGCGCGCGAGCTGGCCTCAGGCGAGGCACACCGGCTGATAATGCCCGAGCTCGTCATCCGCGGGCCCAACCACTTTCCCGTTTTCGAGAACAGGACAACCGGCGACCAAGAGCGACGTCGGCATCACACAGGAGAGGAAACACAATGAACGCCAAAAAATGGGGCGCGGCGCTGGTGGCGGTGGGCCTGATGGCAAGCCTGGCCGCCTGTTCTTCGGGCCCGGGCAGCAACGGTTCGGGCAGCACCGACACGAGCAAGTACAAGCCGTTGACAATGCTCATCGGGTCGAGCGGTGATGCCGAGACCGCGGCGGTGCAGGCTGCCGCGGACGACTGGGCCAAGACCAATAAGACCAAGGTCACCGTCACCGCAGCAAGTGACCTGACCCAGCAGCTGGGTCAGGGATTCTCCGGGGGAAACCCGCCGGACGTCTTCTACATGAGCTGGGACCAGTTCCAGACCTACGCCAGCAAGAAGTACCTCGAGCCGTACGCCGCCAACCAGGCAAACAAGGGCGCCTTTTATCCAGCGCTGACGAGCGCCTTTACCTACAACAACAAGTTCTACTGTGAGCCGAAGGACTTCTCGACGCTCGGGCTGATCATCAACAGCGACAAGTGGGCAGCGGCCGGGCTGACGGACAAGGACATTCCCACCGACTGGGCAGGACTCGAGACGGTGGCGAAGAAGCTGACCACGGCTGACACGGTCGGCCTCTCCTTCGGTGCTGAGTATGCCCGAATGGGTGTCTTCATGAACCAGGCTGGCGGCTCGCTGATCAGTAAGGACGGCAAGACGGTCACCGCCGATACTTCGGCCAACATTGCCGGACTCACCGAGATCAAGAAGCTCGCCACCGAAGGCGTGCTCAAGTTCCCGTCGGCGCTGGATTCCGGCTGGAGCGGCGAGGCCCTCGGCAAGGGTAAGGCGGCGATGGTGATCGAGGGTCCATGGATCAGCGGTGTCAAGAAAGACTTCCCAGCCCTCAAGTACAGGTCCGTCGAGCTGCCAGCGGGGCCGGGCGGAAAGTCGACCTTCACGTTCACCAACTGCTGGGGCATCCCGGCGCAGTCGGCCACATCGGTCGAATCGCAAAGTCTCGTGAAGTTTCTGACCAGCGACGCGCAGCAGCTCAAGTTTTCCGCTGCCTTCGGTGTCATCCCGTCGACCGAGAGTGCCGCAAAAAAGTATGCAACCACCTATCCGGACAACGCGGCATTCGTGAAAAGCAATGATTACGCCGTGAGCCCGGTGGCCTTCGCCGGAGCGGCAACCGTGATCACCGATTTCAATTCTCAGCTCGAGGGAATCGCGGCGGGAGATCCGAAGGCAATCCTTGGGTCGCTGCAGAAGAACCTGCAGGCGGCACTGGACGCGGCCAACGGCAAGTAAGCGGGCAAGCAAGCAGGCACGTGAGTGCGCGGACGACGAGCGAAGGGCAGGGCGCGACGGTGATCATCATGCATGGAACTGGATGTGGATGATGACCACGGGTGCCCTGCCCACGGCCCAACCGAAAACGCCCGGCCGCGGCAACCGTGGCCGCGGCATCCGATCGGGTGAAGGTCGTTACGGCTGGCTATTCACCGCTCCGGCGATCATCATCATCGGGGTCTTCCTCGTGCTGCCGATCTTTCTCGCCCTGTGGGTCAGTGTCAGCGACTGGGGAGGACTCGGCTCACCCATCAACCCGCAGGTCGGGTTCGTCGGGACGAAGAACTTTCAGACCGTCCTCACCGCAGGGGGCCTGGCCGAGAAGGACTTCGGAACGTCCATTCGCAACAACCTCTGGTTCGTGGTCTTCGTGGTGCCGCTGCAGACCGCCCTCGCGCTCTTCCTCGCGGTGCAGGTCAACCGTCGGCTGCTGCGCGGCCGCAGCTTCTTTCGCACCGCCTTCTACTTTCCCTCGGTGACGAGCGCGGTGGCGATCACCGGTATCTTTGCCTTCCTCTTCACCGCCTCCGGCGCGGTCAACCAGGTGATCGCCGCGGTCGGCGGCAGCGGCCCGAACTGGTTCGCCGATCCGCGAGGAATCTTTCACCTCGCCGCGGGGCTCTTCGGCGTCGGCGATCATCCGGCGGCACTCTCGGCCTCTCCGGGCCTCCAGTTGAGCTGGTGGGATTGGCTTGCGGGGCCAAGCGTGGCCATGTGCGTCATCATCGTCCTGGTGATCTTCACGACATCCGGCACCTTCATGCTGCTCTTTCTCGCGGCGCTTCAAAACATCGGAGCGGAGATCGACGAGGCCGCGCTCATGGATGGGGCCGGGCCCTTTCGCAAGTTCTTCGGGGTGACGCTGCCGATGCTCAAGCCGACGCTCTTCACGGTGCTCACGCTCGGCCTGATCGGCACCTGGCAGATCTTCGACCAGATCTACCTGCTCGGCGGCGGCAGGCCAGC
>JAYTEZ010000201.1:0-2970 GCA_043734805.1 Microbacteriaceae bacterium | reverse complement strand
AGCCACCACGGCGTCGAGGCGGCGATGAACGACATCAACGCCATGCTCAGCGCCGCGGCGGTGGTCGCCCCAATGATCACGGTGCGGAAGCCGAAACGGCGCAGGAGCGGAGTCGTCGCTGGCTTGATCGCAATGTTGCCGATGAAGACGAAGAGCACGATTGCGCCAGAAAACACGGGCGACCAGCCGAAGACGTCCTGGAACAGCAACGGCAGCAGAAACGGGACGGCGCTCACCGAGAGCCGGAACAGCGAACCGCCCGCGTGCGACAGCCGGAATGTCTCGATCCGCAGAGCCCGCAGGTCGAGAAGTGGATGTCGCGTGCGCAACTGGTGCGCGATGGCGAGGCCGACCATCCCGAAGCCACCCACCGCCCAGACAACGATTTCGAGCACGCCGAAACTGCCCTCGGAAAATAGCGAGCCGAGGTAGACAAGGGCGCCAAGTCCCGAGCAGGTGAGCAGAAGACCGATCCAGTCGAGTCGTGGCGGTATTTCGAGCGGTTCCATCGGGATAAGGCGAAGGGCTGCGATGAACGCGATCACGCCGAGCGGCACATTGATGAGGAAGATCCAGTGCCAGGTCGCGTAGGTCGTGATGAGGCCGCCGGCCAGCGGCGCGATAACGGGAGCAACGAGTGCCGGCCAGGTAAGAAGCGCAATCGCCCGAATCAGGTCGGATCGGTCGGTGACCCGAAGCACGGCGAGGCGACCGACCGGCACCATCATCGCTCCACCGATACCCTGCAGCACTCGCATGATCGTGAGTTCGGTGAGGCTCGTGCTTACGGCACACAGGATCGACGCGATCGTGAAGACGGCGATGGCGACAAGGAACACGCGGCGGGAGCCGAATCGCCGGGTAATCCACCCGCTCAGCGGGATGAGCACGGCGAGGGTGAGGAGGTAGGCCGTGATGGTCACGCCGACGGCAACGGATGGCACACCGAGCGATTTGCCGATGCTCGGGGCGGCCGTGGTGAGGATGGTTCCGTCGAGGTTCTCCATGAAGAACGTGCCGGCCACGAGGAGCGCGATATTCCTCTGCCGCGTGTCAGTCATGTCTAAAAAACATAGCGTGTTTCGGTCGCAACCCGACCACGAGCGGCTTCGATGCGCAACGAACGATCAGTATCCCCGCGCGACCCATTCGGCGAGGTGCGGTGCCTCTGCTCCGATCGTGGTCGAGCCGCCATGCCCGGTCAACACCGTGACCTCGGGCGGCAGCGTCAGCAGCCGGTCGCGAATGGAGTCGATGATCGTCGGAAAGTCACTGAATGTGCGGCCGGTTGCGCCGGGGCCGCCGTTGAACAGGGTGTCGCCCGAGAACAGTGTGGTTTCGCTCTCCAGGTAGTAACAGGTCGAGCCCGGTGTGTGACCCGGCGTGTGGATAGCCCGGAGGATCGCGCCAGCTACCTCGAACGTATCGCCGTCAGTGACTTCGTTGTCGGGAGCGACATTCGGGAAGAGAACATCCCACAGCATGCGGTCGGCCGGATTCAGGGAGATCGGCGGGGCATTCACGAGGCGCGCGAAGTCCTGCACCGAACGAATGTGGTCATCGTGCGCGTGCGTCAACAAAATCGCCGTGACCGTGCGGCCCTTCACCGCTTCGGCGATCTGCGCGGCATCGTGCGCGGGGTCGATGACGATAACCTCGCGGTCATTGCCAACAATCCAGACGTTGTTCTCGAGATCCCAGGTTCCGCCGTCGAGTGAGAAGGTGCCCGATGTGACGATGTTCTCGATACGGATGTCGCCGATCGGTACATTGCCCATCGGTGCATTGTCCATCGGTGTTTTTCCCATCAGAACACCACCACCGAGCGCAGCACGGCGCCCCGGTGCATCTTCTCGAACGCCTGCTCGACGTCGCCGAGAGCGATGCGCTCGGTCACGAAGGCGTCGAGATCGAGGTTGCCCTGCTTGTAGTGGCTCACAAGCATCGGGAAGTCCCGGGATGGCAGGCAGTCGCCGTACCACGACGACTTGAGCGAACCACCTCGACCGAAGACGTCGAGCAGGGGCAATTCGATCGTCATGTCGGGCGTCGGCACCCCGACGAGCACGACGGTTCCGGCGAGGTCGCGGGCGTAAAAGGCCTGTTTGTACGTCTCGGGGCGTCCCACGGCGTCGATCACGACATCCGCTCCGTTGCCGCCGGTGAGAGCACGGATCGCTTCGACCGGATCTTCGTCGCGGGAGTTGACGCCGTGGGTCGCTCCGAGCGACAGGGCCAGATCGACCTTGCGTGAGTCGATGTCGACCGCGATGATCGTCGTCGCGCCGGCGAGCTTCGAGCCCGCGATCGCCGCGATGCCGACACCGCCACAGCCGATGACCGCGACGGAGTCGCCCCGGCCAACGTTCCCGGTATTGATGGCCGCGCCGATGCCGGCCATGATGCCGCAGCCGAGCAGTCCGACGGCGGCTGGGTCGACATCCTCGTCGACCTTCGTGCACTGGCCGGCGGCCACCAGGGTCTTCTCCGCGAACGCGCCGATGCCGAGCGCGGGCGAGAGCTCGGTGCCATCCTCGAGGGTCATCTTCTGGGTCGCGTTGAACGTGTTGAAGCAGTACTGCGCCTCGCCGCGGCGACAGGCCCGGCACTCGCCGCAGACGGCACGCCAGTTGAGGATGACGCGATCCCCCACGACCACGTTGGTGACGTCCGGCCCGATCGCCGAGACGACACCGGTGGCCTCGTGGCCGAGCAGGAATGGGTAGCTGTCGCTGATGCCGCCCTGCTGGTAGTGCAGGTCGGTGTGGCAGACGCCACAAGTGAGGATGTCGACGAGCGCCTCACCAGGGCCCGGATCGGGCACGAGGATCGTCTCGAGGGTGAGGGGCGCGTTCTTTGCGCGAACGACCACGGCCTGAACCCTGTTCACCATTATGAGCCTTACTTTCTGTCGCGAGCTGTTCGAGTGGATCGCGTGGCTCAAGTCAAGCAGATGTCGGTGACGCCACC
>JAYTEZ010000200.1:0-4025 GCA_043734805.1 Microbacteriaceae bacterium | reverse complement strand
TGCATCGCGACCTCCGGGCCCGGCGCGACCAACCTCGTTACCGCCATTGCGGATGCGCACATGGACTCCGTGCCGATGCTTGCGATCACGGGCCAGGTCTTTTCCACCTCGATGGGAACGGATGCTTTCCAGGAGGTCGATATCGTCGGTATCACGATGCCGATCACCAAGCACTCGTTCCTCGTAACCCGCCCGGAGGACATCCCGGCAACCATCGCAGCGGCGTACCACATCGCGATGACTGGCCGTCCCGGTCCCGTGCTCGTCGACGTGACCAAGGACTGCCAGCAGGGCAGCGCGCCGTTTATCTGGCCGCCGAAGGTCGACCTGCCGGGCTATCGTCCGGTGACGAAGGCGCACGGTAAGCAGATTCAGGCCGCGGCACAGCTGCTTGCCGAGGCCAAGCGCCCGGTCTTCTACGTTGGTGGGGGCGTCATCCGCGCCAAGGCCTCGGCCGAGCTGCTCGAACTCGCAGAACTGGTCGGAGCTCCCGTCGTCACCACGCTCATGGCCCGCGGCGCGCTTCCGGACTCGAACAGGCTCAACCTCGGGATGCCGGGAATGCACGGCACCGTTCCCGCGGTGCTGGCCATCCAGGAATCCGATCTCCTCGTGTCACTTGGCGCGCGTTTCGACGACCGGGTGACCGGGAAGCCGAGCGAGTTCGCACCGGATGCGAAGGTTGTCCATGTCGACATCGACCCCGCCGAGATCTCCAAGATCCGGGTGGCCGATGTTCCTATCGTCGGCGATGCCAAGGACGTCATCGCTGATCTCACCGTCGCCTTCAGGGAGGCCATCGCAGTTCAATTCACAGAATCCGGAACCAGCCCGGACATCAGCCAGTGGTGGACTCGCCTCGATTCGCTGCGGAAGCAGTTCCCTCTCGGCTACGATGAGCCGGGCGACGGACTGCTTTCCCCGCAGTACGTGATCGAACGCATCGGCCAGATCACCGGTCCAGAAGCGATCTACGCGTCGGGCGTCGGCCAGCACCAGATGTGGGCGGCGCAATTCATCAAATACGAGCGGCCAAACTCCTGGCTCAACTCGGGCGGCGCGGGCACCATGGGCTACGGACTACCGGCCGCAATGGGCGCGAAGGTTGCCGAGCCCGAGCGAACAGTGTGGGCGATCGACGGTGACGGCTGCTTCCAGATGACCAACCAGGAACTCGCCACCTGCACGATCAACAACATCCCGATCAAGGTCGCGATCATTAACAACTCGTCGCTCGGGATGGTGCGCCAGTGGCAGACCCTGTTCTACGACGGCCGTCATTCGTTCACCGACCTCAACACCGGACACGACACGATGATGATTCCGGATTTCGTCAAGCTGGCCGACGCGTATGGCGCCCTCGGCATCCGGGTCACCAAAAAGGAGGATGTGGATGCCGCAATCAGGCTTGCGAACGAGACCAATGACCGACCAGTGGTCATCGACTTCATCGTGAGCCGCGACTCGATGGTCTGGCCGATGGTGCCGCAGGGCGTTGGCAATTCCTCTGTCCAATACGCGCGGGAACACGCGCCAGAGTGGGAAGAGGAGTAGACAGATGACCCATGTTCTTTCCCTCCTGGTCGAAGACAAGCCGGGCCTGCTCACCCGGGTCGCCGGGCTGTTCGCCCGTCGCGGATTCAACATCGAGAGCCTCGCCGTCGGCGCGAGCGAGATCCCAGGGCTCTCGCGGATCACAGTCGTCGTAGATGTCGAAGAACTGCCGCTCGAGCAGGTCACCAAGCAGCTCAACAAGCTCGTGAACGTGATCAAGATCGTCGAACTCGATCCGCTGCAAACCGTCGAGCGTGAGCACATGCTCATCAAGGTGCGCGTCGATAACAGCACCCGCAGCCAGATCCTCGAGGCCGCAACGCTCTTCAGGGCACGGATCGTGGATGTCGCGACCGATGCCCTCGTGATCGAGGTCACCGGCGACACGGCCAAGGTGCATGCGCTGCTCAGGGTGCTCGAGCCCTACGGGATTAAGGAAATCGCGCAGTCGGGACTCCTCGCCATCGGACGCGGCAGCAAGAGCATCACGGAACGCGTCTTCAAAAACTAGGAGAAATGCTGGTTGAGCAGGTCGCGCAGCGACCGTATCGAAACCGGCTTACACACCAAACAAACGCAGGTTTCGATATGCCGCACGCGGCTACTCAACCAGCACAAGACAAGGAGAACAACGAAGTGACCGAGATTTTCTACGACAAAGATGCCGACCTCTCCCTCATCCAGGGCAAGAAGGTTGCCGTCATCGGCTATGGCTCGCAGGGCCACGCGCACGCGCTGAACCTTCGCGACTCGGGTGTTCAGGTCGTCGTCGGACTCAAGCCCGACTCGAAGTCAAAGCAGAAGGCCGAAGAGGCTGGCTTTAAGGTGCTTCCCTCCGCTGAAGCGGCCGAGTGGGCGGACGTGATCGTCATCCTCGCTCCCGACCAGTACCAGCGTCATGTGTACGCCGACGACATCAAGCCCCACCTCGCGGAGGGTAAGGCCATCCTCTTCGGACACGGCTTCAACATCCGCTTCGGCTACATCAAGGCACCAGAAGGCGTCGACGTGATCATGGTCGCGCCCAAGGGGCCCGGCCACACCGTGCGCCGCGAGTATGAGGCCGGCCGCGGTGTTCCCGTGATCGTCGCCGTCGAGCAGGACGCCTCCGGCCAAGCCTGGGAGCTCGCCTGGTCGTACGCGAAGGCGATTGGCGGCCTTCGTGCAGGCGGCATCAAGACCACTTTCACCGAAGAGACTGAGACTGACCTGTTCGGCGAGCAGGCCGTGCTCTGCGGTGGCGTTTCGCAGCTGGTGCAGTACGGCTTCGAGACCCTGACCGAAGCGGGCTACCAGCCGCAGATCGCGTACTTCGAGGTGCTGCACGAGCTGAAGCTCATCGTCGACCTCATGTGGGAGGGCGGCATTGCCAAGCAGCGTTGGAGCGTTTCCGACACGGCCGAGTACGGCGATTACGTCTCCGGCCCGCGCGTGATCGACCCGCATGTGAAGGAGAACATGCAGGCCGTTCTCGCTGATATCCGGTCCGGGGCCTTTGCCGCTCGTTTCATTGCGGATCAGGATGCCGGAGCCCCCGAGTTCCTGGCGCTCCGCGAGAAGGGCGCCCAGCACCCGATCGAGGCCACCGGCAAGGAACTGCGCGCTCTCTTCGCCTGGAAGCAGGTCGACGAGGATTACGTGGACGGCAGCGCCGCCCGCTAGTTGTCCTAATCGAAATGGCTCCGGCACGCGCCGGGGCCATTTCGGCGTTGCCGGGGCATCCGAGAGCGGGGCACTTTGCTCTTCACGCGTGTGCCCTCTGGCATGCGCGCGTTCACAATGTCGGAAATTCAGGAGTTTGGTCGTCGACGCCGCCGTTTCGCTGTCTTTGGGCGTATTTTCGTGCCGGTTTCCTGAATTTCCGATAGTGAGGGTCACTCTTTGACGTAGCTCTTCGTGACGCGTTCATTGCGCCGGCACCGCATCGCACTCGCGGCACCGCATCGCGCGCGCCGCGCCGAACGACGAAAACGCAGGAGATCCGGGCGAAATGGAGCGTTTCGTGCCGATTGTGGCGCTGCCGTGGTGAATATCCTGCGTTTTCAGAAGGCGCAGGAGCCTCAGCGGGCGACCTGCAGCCACGACATGCCGCGCAGCTCGATCGAGATGCGGTCGGGTTCCTGCACGATGACCATGAGCACGTCGTCGCAGCGGATGCAGCGCACCACGAGACCCTCGGGGGCGCCGTAGACCATCGCGCGGGCGAGAACCGAGACGTCGCCGCATCCGAGGCAGCGGGCGGATGCCGTCGTCAGGTCGAACGCGAACAGTTCAGACAGTGGGCCGGCCAGCGAGTTGCCGTCGACGTGCTCGGTCATCGTGTGCACCTCAACAATTACTGTCCTCCGAATCGCTCGGTCTTCACTCGCTCAGCCGGATGACCGAGAGACAGGAGAGAGGTCGCGACGGTCTCGACGAATCCGGTCGGACCGCAGACGAAGACCGCTGGTGCGAGGGAGGCGGGAAAGACG
>JAYTEZ010000199.1:0-3559 GCA_043734805.1 Microbacteriaceae bacterium | reverse complement strand
TCGGGCGATTTTAGTTAGCAATGCTAATTTGCTAGGCTAAGTAATTATGCCAGCAGACGATCAGGACCTCAGGCTTGCGATCCAGCGGCTTGCCCGTCGCATCCGCGCGATGCAGGCCGACGATGAGGTCACCGAGGGGCAACGCGCGGTTATCTTTGCCCTCGCAAACATCGGACAGCAGACGCTCGGTTCGCTCAGCGAGCACGAACGGGTGACGCCGCCGAGCATGAATCGTACGATCAACGCACTGGTCGCACTTGGACTCGTCACTCGCGTGACAGCCGACGACGACGCGCGCAAGGTGACGCTCGATCTTTCGGATTCCGGCCGAGCGTTCATCACGGAGACCCGACGCCGCCGAGACGCCTGGTTCACCAAGCGGCTCGCGGCCCTCCCCCCGGAGCAGCGACGCCTGCTCGCGGAGGTCGCCCCCATCCTGAGGGAGCTCGCCGACCAGTGAGTGCCATGTTCCGCTCGCTCAGCGGCTTCAACTATCGCGTCTGGGCCGCCGGTGCCCTCGTTTCCAATGTCGGCACCTGGATGCAGCGCACAGCCCAGGATTGGATAGTCCTGACCCAGCTGACCAACCACGACGCGGCGGCCGTCGGTTTCGTGATGGCGTTACAGTTCGGTCCACAGTTGCTGCTGCTTCCGCTCAGCGGACTCGTCGCCGACCGCTTCGACCAGCGCAAGGTGCTCATGACGACGCAGGCCATCATGGGGTCGCTGGGGCTCGCCCTCGGCATCCTGACCGTCACAAACATGGTGCAACTGTGGCAGGTGTATGTCTTTGCGCTGCTGCTCGGTTGCGCTGCCGCCTTCGATGCGCCGGCTCGTCAGACCTTCGTTTCGCAGCTCGTTGGCGGGGCCAACCTGTCGAACGCTGTCGCACTCAACTCGGCATCATTCAGTGCCGCTCGCATGATCGGCCCGGCGGTGGCCGGGTTGCTCACCGCTGCGGCCGGAGCCGGCTGGGTTTTTCTGATCAACGCCGTGTCGTTCGGTGCCGTTCTGATCTCACTGAAGTTTCTGCGAATCAATGAGCTCAAGCACGCTCCCCGGGTGGCGCGCAGCAGAGGAAACCTGGCCGAGGGATTCCGATACGTTCGCTCCCGACCGGACATCATGGTCATCCTCGTCATGGTGTTTCTCATCGGCACTTTCGGGCTCAACTTCGCTATCTTCATCTCCACGATGTCGACCGTGGTCTTTCGGCAGGGCGCGGCCGAGTTCGGCGTGCTGTCGTCAGTGTTGGCCGTGGGTTCCGTCGCTGGCGCACTTCTCTCCGCGCGCAGGGAGACACCACGACTGCGTTTCATATTCGTGGCAACAGCGGTGTTCGGATTCGGCTGTGCGCTTGCCGCGGTCATGCCGAGCATCTGGGCCTTCGGCGCTGCGCTCGTGCTCGTTGGACTCGCATCGCAAACGATAATGACGACGGCGAACAGTGCCGTGCAGTTGTCGACTCCGGCTCCCGTTCGCGGCCGGGTCATGGCCATCTTTATGGCGATCTTTATGGGAGGGACGCCGATCGGAGCTCCCATCGTCGGCTGGGTGGCCAACGAGTTCGGACCCCGCTGGTCCCTCGGGGTGGGTGCAGCCTCTGGCATCCTCGCAACCCTCGTCGGCCTGTTCTGGCTCGTGCGCTATCGCCACCTGCGGGTGCACTACACCGATCGGAGAGTGTTCCTCTCCCACGACGGCAACCGGCGCGCAGCGGAGCAGATCGTGACTGCCGAGGTGTCGTCCCAGAAGGGCTAATGCAGGGGTGATGGGTCCCGACCGCTGACTCCCATGACCCTTTCCGGCCCACCACTGTCCATGCCCACTGTCGCCTACTGTCGCCACCTGTCGCCACCTGTTCCCTCTGGAAATTCAGGATTTTGCGCTTTCGACATCCCGCTATCCTCCGAGGTTCCAGTCCTCAGCTGATCATCGGTGCGCCATTTTCCTGAGTTTGCGTTGAGGACGAGAGCGTGGAACCCAACTGCCACTCGAGCGCGCATTCGGGGTGCGGGCCCGGGATCGCGGCGATCAGCCTGATCGGAGCCCACTTGGTGCGCGTGTCCCTTGGGAAATTCAGGAAACCGATCATGGCCAACCAAACGCCACGCTGGCTGCGCGGGGCAGTGCGCGGGCAGCCGCAGTCAATACTCCTGAATTTCCGAAGGCACGGCGAGTTTTCGGGGGGGGGGGGGCGGGCGCAGGCGGGGCGCCGGGCGCAGCGGGACGCTGCGAGCACCTGAGCCAGGCGCGGGGACTCAGCTTTCCCGAGTGATCTCGACCTTCACGAACAGCACCGACTTGAACGGGCCGGCGTAGACGCCGCGTAACGGCGGCACGTCGTTGTAGTCGCGACCACGGCCGATGGTCACGTGCCGGTCGCCGATGTCAATCTGATTGGTCGGATCGAAACCGCGCCACTCGGCACCGCAGAACCACTCCACCCAGGCGTGTGATTCGCCGGCGACCGTCTCTCCGATGTCCGCGTTCGGCTTCGGGTGCAGGTAGCCGGAGACGTAACGCGCGGGAATTCCGACCGATCGCAGCGCACCGAGGGCGAGGTGCGCGATGTCCTGGCAGACCCCTTTGCGCTGCGCCCAGGCCTCTGTGGCAGTCGTGTGCACACCGGTCACGCCCTGCCGGTACTCGACGCTCTCGCCGATCCTGACGCAGATGGCGAGGGCGGCATCACAGGGATTGTCGGCCACATCCGCAATTTCCTTTGCGAGGTCGACGACCTCCCTCGGAGGCTCGGTTCGCTTGGTTTGTCTGCGCTGCTCGACATACTCGGTCGCGCGCTCGGCCGATTCGGTCAGCTCCTCCCAGGAGACGGTGTGCTCCGGATGATCGCGCGGCCGAACCTCGACGAGGCTCGTCGCCGTAAGGGAAAGCTCAATGTGCGGCGTGAGGATCTCGAACGACGAGACACGGCTGCCCCAGTAGTCGACGTAGGTGTGATGGGCAGAGATAGGCAGGATCTCGAGGTTCGAGAACAGCACAACCTGTCCATCGCCACTGGTCGGCAGCATCCGCGCTTCGTTATAGCTTGCGGTGACCTCGCCACCATACCGAAAACCGGTTATGTGCCGGATGCGAAGTCGATTCACGTGTTCTCCCCCACCCAGTTGGGCGCAGCATTGGTGGGGAAGTAGCGCTGCCGGATCGCTTCCGAAGCCGCGCTCGTTGCGAGCTGAACATTGTCCATGTGCCGGGTGAGGTCCTCGAGAATCTCGGCGATTGGCCGGTACTCGAGTTCGCTGCGGATCTGGCCAAGCAGGCGCTGAGCCTGGTCGGAGACCCCAACCCGATCGGCTCGCGGCTCGATGTCGCGCATGCACATCTCGGCGCGGCGCACGGAGAACAGGATGCTGCGCGGGAACAGCCGATCGAGCAGCAGGAACTCGGCGGCGTTGCGCGCGCTCGGAACGCCGCGGTAGGTGCGGAGGTATGCCTCGTACGCGCCACAGGAGCGCAGGATGGTGGTCCACGACGGGCCGCTCGCCTCGGTGAGCGAGCGGGTGGCAAGCAATCGCGCGGTCATGTCCGCGCGCTCGAT
>JAYTEZ010000198.1:0-2109 GCA_043734805.1 Microbacteriaceae bacterium | reverse complement strand
CGGTCCGGCCGGTGACGGTCCGGCCGGTGCTGGTTCGGTGGGTGATCGGCGTTCCGAGCAGCGTCCGGCCGCCAAGGCGGGAGGCGTGCAGCCCGCCCGCCGGATCGCGCTCGAAGTCATCATGGCCGTGCGCGAATCCGATGCCTACGCCAACCTTTTGCTGCCGGTGAAGCTCGAACGCGCGCGTCTCAGTCCGCAGGATGCCGCGCTTGCGACCGAGCTCACCTATGGAACGCTCCGCCAGCAGGGCTACTATGACGCGGTCATCGAACTCGCGGCGAACCGACCAACGGACGAAATCGACTCTCCCATTCTCGACGTGTTGCGGCTCGGCGCCCACCAGCTTCTCTCGATGCGCGTAGCCCAGCACGCTGCGGTGGACGAGGCGGTCTCGCTCGCCCGCGAGGTCGGCTCCCGTTCCGCAACCGGCTTCGTCAACGGAGTTCTTCGCACGATAACGCGAAGCGAGCCATCCCAATGGCACGCGCGGGTGATGGCCAAACCACGGAACGACGAAGAGCGATTCTCGCTCGAGCATTCGCATCCGCTCTGGATCGTCCGTGCATTCCGCCAGGCGCTTGCCGCGGAAGGTCGCGAGGATGAGCTCGAAGACCTGCTCATCGCCGACAACTTCGCGCCACGGGTCAGCCTCGTGGCGCTCCCTGGGCTCGCGACGATTTCAGAAATTCGCGGTACCCAGAGGGCGAAGTATTCGCCGCTCGCCGCCGTGAGTGATGGTGGCGACCCTGCGCTCTGGCCCGCCGTGCACGAAGGCCGCGCCCGCGTGCAGGACGAGGGATCGCAACTCGCGGCGCTCGCCCTGAGTCGTGCGCGGCCGATCGAGCCGGGGGAGCGCTGGCTCGACCTGTGTGCCGGCCCGGGAGGCAAGGCCGCCCTTCTTGCAGCGGAGGCACTCGAGGGGGGTGCGACACTCGTCGCCAACGAGATCATCCCCGCCCGCGCCGAACTGGTGCGAAAGGCTCTGGCCGTGTTCGCCAATCCGCCGCAGGTGCTCGTGCAGGACGGAACGACGGTCGGCGAACGACTCCCGGCGCAGTTCGATCGAATTCTCATCGATGCTCCGTGTACGGGGCTCGGCGCTCTTCGTCGGCGACCGGAGGCTCGTTGGCGCAAGCAGCCGCGTGACGTTGCGGACCTCACGGGGCTGCAGATTGCTCTCCTCGAGTCGGGGCTGAAGGCGCTCAAGCCCGGCGGCATCCTCGCCTATGTCACCTGCTCACCGCACCTCGCCGAGTCGAAGGTCGTGGTGGATTCCGTGCTCGGGCGTGTCGGCAACGTCTCGCGGATGGACACCGCGTCGGTTCTGGCCGGCGTGACGAAACGACCGCTTGAGCTCGGCGACAGTTCCGACGATGGGCACGTGCAACTCTGGCCGCATCGTCACGGCACGGATGCCATGTTCATCTGCCTGCTCGAACGCTCCCTCTAGGCTTGGGCCATGTCCGTGCGCATCAACCCGAGCATCCTGACCGCCGACTTTGCCAATCTTGAGCGCGAGCTCGGGCGCATTGCGAGCGCCGACCTCGTCCACGTCGACGTGATGGACAACCATTTCGTACCCAATCTCACTTTTGGGCCGCGCATGGTGGAATCGCTGCAGCGCATCTCGCCGCTTCCGCTCGACGTGCACCTCATGATTGACGACCCCGACCGCTGGGCCCCCGGATACGCCGAGGCGGGGGCATTCTCGGTCACCTTCCACGCCGAGGCGGCGAAGGACCCCGTGGCCTTGGCGCGCAGGCTCCGTGCAATCGGCGCGCGAGCAGGCATTGCCGTGAAACCGGACACTCCCATCGAGCCATACCTCGATCTCCTGCCCGAGTTCGATCAGGTGCTCGTGATGACCGTCGAGCCGGGTTTCGGCGGGCAGTCGTTTATCGAAACGGTGATGCCCAAGCTTGGCTTGTTGAAGGTTGCCGTGGCACGGTCCGGGTTGGACATCTGGCTCCAGGTCGACGGCGGCATCAACGAGCGGTCGATCATTATCGCGGCTGAGGCAGGAGCAAACACCTTCGTTGCCGGCTCGAGTGTCTTCAACGCGAGTGATCCAGCAGCGCAGATAGCACTGCTGCGCGACTCCGCGGAGTC
>JAYTEZ010000197.1:0-6418 GCA_043734805.1 Microbacteriaceae bacterium | reverse complement strand
CCTATCGTGCGCCGTATCCGCTGCGACTGCTCACCTTGCTCGGCACCATGGGGTTCCACGCGTTCTTCGGCCTGTCACTGATGACAGGAACCGGGCTGCTGCTCGCCAACTGGTACGGAGCGATGGGAAGGCCATGGGGCCCGAGCGCGATCGTCGACCAGCAGACGGCAGGTGGCATCGCCTGGAGCGTCGGCGAGATCCCGACCGTCATCCTCGCTATCGTCGTCGCGGTCATGTGGAGCAGAAATGACGCGAAGGATGCCAAACGGCTCGACCGTAAAGCCGAACGGGATGGTGACGCCGACCTTCTCGAATACAATCGGATGCTCGCGGGCCGGGCGGGCCGAGGCTAGGTTCCGACGCACTGGTCCGCCTTAGCGAGTGGGGGCGCACACGCACCCCGGATCCGCTCGCGGAGGGAGATACTGCATCGCGGCGGGAGTTACGCGTCCCGCCGCGATGCAGTATCTCCGTCCGCCACGCTCGGCATGCCTCGCCACCACGCAGTATCTCCCGCCACCACGCAGTATCTCCCGCCACCACGCAGTATCTCCCGCCGTTGCCCAAGCGGGATCCGTCTGGGGCTTTCGCCGCTCTCGACCAGCTTCGCGGAGGGGGAACTCGGGGTCGAGGCCATTGCGGAAGGGCTCGCCGCCCGGCGGTGACCGTGCAGTCAGCGCCACCCGCTGTGCGCCGCACCGCTTAACGCGGCCGCGCCACCAGCCGCTCGAGCTGAGTCACATGCGCCGGTGTGAGTTCTTCGAGGGAGGTCACTCCGAGCAGGCGCATGGTGCGGGTAATCTGTTCGCCGAGGATCTCGATCGCCCGGTCGACGCCCTCGCGCCCGCCGGCCATGAGGCCATAGAGGTACGCGCGCCCGATGAGGGTGAATTTTGCTCCGAGGGCGACGGCGGCGACGATGTCCGCGCCGCTCATGATGCCTGTGTCGAGGAGAATTTCGGTGTCGCGGCCGACCTCGCGCACGACATCCGGAAGCAGGTGGAACGGGATGGGTGCACGGTCGAGCTGTCGGCCTCCGTGGTTGGAGAGGATGATGCCGTCGACGCCCATGCCCGCGAGCTTCCTGGCGTCGTCAATATTCTGCACGCCCTTGACGACGAGCTTGCCTGGCCACTGTGTCGAGATCCAGGCGAGGTCTTCGAAGGTGACGGTGGGGTCGAACATGCTGTCGATCAGCTCGCCGACGGAGCCGCTCCAGCGGTCGAGGGAGGCAAAGGCCAGCGGCTCGGTGGTGAGGAAGTTGATCCACCATTCCGGCCGCGGAATGGCGTTGAGGACCGTGCCCATGGTGAGCTGCGGAGGAATCGAAAAACCATTCCGTTTGTCGCGCAGGCGTGCGCCAGCGACGGGCACATCGACGGTCACCAGGAGGGTGTCGAAGCCGGATGCGGCGGCCCGATCCACTAGCGCCATCGACCGCTCGCGGTCCTTCCACATGTAGAGCTGAAACCAGTTGCGGCCGTTCGGGTTCGCAGCGGTGACGTCTTCGATGGCGGTCGTGCCCATAGTCGATAGCGAGAACGGGATTCCGGCGGCGGCGGCGGCAGACGCTCCGGCGATCTCGCCCTCCGTCTGCATCATTCGGGTGAATCCGGTGGGGGCGATGCCAAACGGCAGCGCGACCGGACCACCGAGCACGGTGGACGATGTATCCACCACGGAGACGTCGCGGAGGATGCTCGGATTGAACTGGATGTCTTCGAAGGCCTGGCGCGCCCGGCCGAGTGAGATTTCTGCCTCGGCCGCACCCTCGGTGTAGTCGAAGGCCGCCTTCGGGGTGCGGCGCTGGGCGATCGTGCGCAGGTCCCAGATGGTGAGTGCGGCATCCAGTCGACGCTTCTTCGCGTTGAACTCCGGCTTCTTGAATTTCATCAGCGGTGCTAGATCACGGGGCCGTGGGATGTGTCGTTTCATGGGATCTCTTTTCATGAGGATGGCACTGTGAGGATGGCACTGCGAAGATGGCGCGAGTGCCGGGTCAGTGTGGGGTTTCGTCGAATCGGCTCAGAAGCTTGTCGCGCGCGCCCTCAATGTGGAGACGGGTTAGGCGACCTGCCTGTTCGACATTGCCTGCCTCAACCGCATCGAGGATGCCCTGGTGCTGTTTCGCAACCTCGTTCGCCTTGAGCAGGCGGTGTGATTGCACCTGCCCGATGCACAATTCGATCTCACCCATGATGAGGGTGTGCATGCGCGCGAGCCGTGCGCTCGGCTGACCGAGCACGAGCGCCCGGTGGAAGGCGACGTCGGCGCGCACGAACGGTGCCGAGTCGTCGGCGTGGGCATAGCCCAGCAACTCCTGATGCACCCTGAGAGCGCCCGGGGGGATGGTCGCGGTCCGGGCAAGGTTACGGAGAGCGGCTTCCTCGATGATGGCGCGACTGAAGTACAGGTCGTCGATATCGTCACGGCTGAGCTTGGGAACCTGAGCCGCATGGTGGGGCCGCCGGTTGAGCAGCCCTTCGCTCACGAGCCGTTCGAGCGCGGCCTTCGCTGTCGGGCGCGCAACTCCGTAGCGGACGGCGATGGCGGTCTCCGTCAGGAGTGACCCCGGCGGCTCCTGCACGGTCACGATGCATTCGCGGAGCGCGTCATAGACGGCTTCCGGTAGCGATGTTGTCTTCGGCGTCATCGACATTGTTATACAACCGTACACACTGCATGCCCGTGCATCAAACGGCGCTGCAGCCGTCATCCATCGTCATGCACCTCGCCCGCAACGATCTGTGTCGGCCTGCCATTGATCGTCACCTGTTGGTGTACAAATTTGACTGTCATTGAAACACCCTTGCACGGGTTCGTGATGCACCGCGGTGAGATGGCTTGGGTCCGGGCACGATAACGAAGGACGGCATCCTCGATGATGGCGCGATCGAAATGCAGGACCCCAGCTCACGGCGCCGCAAGCGAGGCCCGGATCGACGGCTCTGCTGGCCGAGAATCTGGATGCTGATTGACGAGCGTCCTGCATTTGATACCGGCAGGCGATGAGCGGTGCGAGCGGGATGACCGCGATACCGCGGGCCCGCTTGTCCATCCGGCGGAGTTGCGGGAAGCCCGAGGCGATGATCTCGTGAACATAGTCGCGAAGGTCGATGTCATTCGTCACTGAGGGCTGGGGTGTTGGTGCGGTGCAGGGAATCGAGTCCTTACAGATTCGAAACGAAAGGGGTCGTCCTCTGGAGCCGGGACATCAGGCGGGGGGAGAATTGCCAATGGGCGGCTCTGTTCGACACGGCTCGACCAAATTTCCACGCAATCGATCAGCACAAGGAGCAGTAGGAGTGCCATTAGGTGAAGCGGTAGACGGTGTCGTCAGAATTGCGCGGGAGCACGCGGAGCGTGTCGATACGGATGGAACCTACCCAACTGAAACGGTGGCGGCGCTCCGGACGAGCGGACTTCTCGGACTCGTCCTCCCGGTCGGGATCGGAGGGATGGGTGCCGGGACACTGGAGTTCACGGAGGTCGTCAGTGCGCTGGCGGCTGCCTGCGGCTCGACGGCCATGATCTACCTCATGCACACGGCTGCCGCGGTCACAGTCGCTGCGGCGCCACCGCCCGACTTGCCCAATCTGCTCCGCGACATGGCCAGCGGTGCCGCTCTCGGAACACTCGCGTTCAGTGAAAAGGGCTCGCGGTCACACTTTTGGGCGCCCGTCTCGACCTCGACTATTGACAATTCGACAGTAACCCTGCGCGCCGATAAGAGCTGGGTCACCTCCGCCGGGTTCGCGGATGTCTATGTCGCATCGACGGGTGCATCGTCGGGCGAGGCCGGCGAGGTCGACCTGTACGCGATCCCGGCGATCGTCGAGGGGGTGACGGTCGCTGGACCGTGGCGTGGTTTGGGGTTGCGGGGTAATGCGTCGTCGCCGATGACTCTCGACGCGAGCATTCCCGTGGGGTATCGGATCGGCGAACCGTCGGCTGGCTTCGGGATCATGATGCAAACAGTGCTCCCCTGGTTCAACCTCGGTAACGCCGCCGTCTCGCTTGGGCTGGCTGGCGCTGCATCGGATGCCGCGACCAGGCACGTCGGTGGCGCCCGGCTGGAGCACCTCGACCAGGCTCTTTCCGCGCTGCCTACAATCCGTGCCCAGATAGCCCGTATGGGCATCAGCCTTTCAGCCCAGCGCGCGTATCTCGCCCACGCGGCACGCAGCGTTGCGAATCCCGTAGACGACACCATGCTCCATGTACTCGGGGTCAAGGCGTCGGCCAACGACGCAGCGCTCGACATCACGGACACGGCCATGCGAGTCTGCGGGGGTGCCGCGTTTTCGAAGCATCTTCCGATCGAACGGGCCTTCCGCGACGCGCGAGCCGGTTCGGTCATGGCGCCGACCGCCGACGTACTTTATGACTTCTACGGCAAGGCCGTCACCGGCCTGCCGTTGTTTTAGGACGGGAGTGCAATGATGACTCCATTGCTGGTCGGTGCCGTTGCCTATAGCCCGAATGTGGTGCCAATTTGGGAGGGCATCCGGGACTACTTTGACGAACCTGAATCGGCGATGGACTTTGTGCTCTTCTCCAACTACGGCCGTCAGGTCGACGCGCTGCGGGCCGGCATGATCGACATCGCCTGGAACACCAACCTGGCCTATGTGCGGGCGGTATTGCAGACGGAAGGCCATGTCAGAGCGCTCGCCATGCGAGACACCGACGCGGTGTTCTCCACCGTGTTCGTCGCCCGGGCCGGAAGCGGACTCTCTGGTCCTGAGGGTATCGCCGACCGACGTCTCGCTCTCGGGTCTGCCGACTCCGCGCACGCTGCCATTCTGCCGTTGCACTATCTCGCCCGGGCAGGCGTCGACCCGACCCGGCTGCACGTGACGCGCTTCAATAGCGATATCGGTAAACACGGTGACACGGGCAGAAGCGAATTAGACGCGATCGAGGCCGTGTTGGCCGGTGAGGCGGACGTCGCGGCAATCGGCATCACGGTGTGGAACAGCATTGGTCAGGGAGCGCTCATGCCGGGCGCCCTCGAGGCAGTGTGGCAAACAGAAACCTATTCCCACTGCATGTTCACGGCACTCGACCCCCTGCCAGAGGAACGTTATACGCCCTGGGTCGACAAGCTGCTGGCCATGGATTGGGAACAACCAGAGCACCGCCGCATCCTCGAACTCGAAGGGCTGCGCCAATGGATCCGGCCAGAACTCGACGGCTATGCGGGGCTCTTCTCTGCCGTCAAAGAACAGGGTGTCGACGAGCGATGGTAATTCTCGACCTGGTGCGAATCGTCGGGCAGCTTGCCGAAGGGGACACGACTGAGATATCCGTCTCGTCGAGCACCGAACTCGACCTCATCCGCCGTTGGTGCGAACAGACCGGTAACACGGTTGTTTCGACGCTGATGGCGGAGGAAGATTCTGGTACCGCGGTCGTGAGCCGAGGTCGTCCGCTCGATCCGGCATCCATGCTCGGGGCGGACCGGCTCCCGGGTGCCCGATTATGGTTGTACACAAATTTCCACTGCAATCTCGCCTGCGACTATTGCTGTGTCGGCTCGTCCCCGAGGGCGGAGCGCCGCGAGCTCGGCGCCGATCGGATCGACGGGCTCGTTCGTGAGGGTGCCGCCTGGGGTGTTCGTGAGGTCTACCTCACCGGCGGCGAGCCGTTTCTCCTCTCCGATGTCGACCGCATCGTCACAAACTGTGTATCAGTACTGCCGACTACGCTTCTGACCAACGGGATGCTGTTCCGGGGTCGCGGGCTCAGGATGCTGCAGGCAATGCCGCGAGACGGGTTCGCGCTGCAGATCAGCGTCGACTCCGCGACATCCGACGTTCACGACTCGCATCGAGGCGCCGGAAGCTGGTTGCGTGCCGTCGCCGGTATCCGCGTTGCCATAGCTGAGGGATTTCGTGTGCGGGTCGCGGCAACGATCGCTTCGTCTCATAATGCGAAGCTTGGCGAACTCCATGACTTCTTCGACGGGCTCGAGATACCGAGGAGCGACCAGGTCATTCGACCGGTCGCATTTCAGGGCGTCGCTAACGACGGAGTCACGTTCACGCGCGAGTCGCTCATTCCGGAGGTGACGGTCACGGCCGACGGCGTGTACTGGCATCCGGTGGCGGCAACAGACGACCGGGCCCTCGTCACAACACAAATAACACCCCTCCGCCCGGCGCTCAGCGAAATCAGCCGGCTGTTTCGTGCACAATGGGCGGCTGCGACAGCCGCAACGTCGATGTTCTCCTGCGCGTAGTCACGGGTAGAACGGAAAGAAGATGGGAGCGTACCGCTAGTGTCCAACGCCAACACAGTAAAGCGGATCGAGGTGGCCTCGGTCAACGAGCTCGACAGCAGGCGAGCGACCCGCGCCGTTATCGCCGGTGTCCGGATCGCCGTCGCACTTATGTGGATACAGAATGTCAATTGG
>JAYTEZ010000196.1:0-3037 GCA_043734805.1 Microbacteriaceae bacterium | reverse complement strand
AGCCGGGTGACAGCCGGTGCGGGAAGTTGGGCCTCCGATGCCGCACGCACACGCACGATCGCCTCTTCGAGCGCATCTCGAACGTCGACGCTGAGCCCTCGGACAGCCATCGATATCTCGGCGACGTCGAGGCGTACGCGCTCGGGGCGAACCCCGTCGAGTCGCTCGGACTGGTCGAGGAGGGCACTTTCGCCGCGCAGCCTGACGTCGGCAATGAGTTCGGTGGCGATGGCGGTCGCAGCGGATACGTCGGTCAGTGACCTCGGTACCAGGCTGAGAAGTTCAGCGCGGCTAGGCTTGAGACCTCGCAGGTCAATCGTCTGGATCATGGCAGATTCATCTTATTCGACCGCATTCACCGCCCCGTGACGCGCCGGGAATAAGCACAGATAACAGGGAATTGATACACAGGTATGAATGAGACAGCCCCCCCGCTTCACGGGGAAGAACCAGACGGACTCGCGGCGTTCAAGCACGCATTCCGCCGCCACGCCTCCGGCGTCGTTGTGATCACGGCATTGACTCCCGAAGGAAAGCCGGTCGGATTCACCGCGACCTCGCTCGCCTCGCTCGCCGCCGTGCCTCCGCTTGCCACCTTCAACATGGCACGGATCGCCAGCGCCTGGCCCGCTATCGACGGCACGGACTTCGTGGCCATCCAGACAATGGGTTCTCGCACTCGCCATCTCGCTGAGCGGATGTCGGGCGATCAGGACCTGCGCTTCGACGGTGACCACTGGTTTGTCGGCCCACACGGGCTCCCCATCCTCAGGGGGGTCACAGCCTGGATGGTGGGGCGCATCGTCGAGAGACTGCACATCGCGGGCAACGCGATCGTCGTCGTCGAGATCGAGGAGGGCGCACTTGGCGAGCCGGATGATGCCCTGCTCTACCACGAACGCACGTATTTGAAGCCAGGCGATCAGGTCTGATAGTGCCCGTTCCGGCGGATAGTGCCCGCTCCGCGGGACACTATCCGCCGGAACGGGCACTATGAAACCTCGTGGTGACGAGAGGCAGGTGCGCGACAGGGTCGCAGCTCAGAACAGGCAGTTGGGCCCAAGCAGCGACTTGAGCTCACCATACAGATCCGCGCTCACCGCCACCGTATACGGCACCTCGAAGATTCGTGCGTTGTCTCCCTTGACGAGCCTGAGCCGCACCTCGGTGTCGCCGGAATGGCGGATAAGCACATCGTTGAGTGCCGTGACAACGTCGGTGGTGGCCCGAAGCTCGGGCATCGAGATCGTTAGTGGCCCCGAGATCGTTAGTGGCCCCGAGGCAAGGCTTTGCCCAAGGTCGGGGGTGAACATACTCACGGCATGAAGGTTCATGCCGTCGTCTCGCACGCTCACCCTTCCGCGCACGACGACTATTGCATCATTGGTCAGTGCCGGTGAAAACTCCTGATAGGTCTTGCCGAGGAACATGACCGTGATCTCCCCGGCAAAATCCTCCACGGTGATGAGTCCGTACTGGTTGCCGGAGTTGCGAGCCGTGCGGTGCTGCACCGAGGTGATCAGTCCGGCGACTGTCACATGCTCACCGTCCGCCGCGACGTCTCCCCCCAGCACCTCAAGGATGGTCGAGCTTGCGTGTTTAGCGAGCTGTATTTCCAGCCCGGCCAGCGGATGGTCCGACACATAGAGACCGAGCATCTCGCGCTCGAAGGCGAGCTTGTCGCGCTTCGACCACTCCGGTCGGTCGGGTACCTGCTCTGCCTCTGCATCGAACTCGAAAATTCCGGCGAACAGATCAACCTGGCCGTTGGCCTCGTTGCGCTTGAGGCTCACCGCCGAGTCGATCGCGTCCTCGTGGATCTCGAGCAGCGCACGACGCGTCGCGCCCGTCTCATCGAAGGTACCCGACTTGATCAGAGACTCGACGGTGCGCTTGTTCGCGACCTGGATGGGAACCTTGCGCAGAAAGTCATGGAACGATGTGAAGCGCCCCTTCTCCTCGCGCGAGCGCTTGATCAGGTCGACCACGTTATAACCGACGTTGCGGATCGCCCCGAGACCGAAACGGATGTCGCCGCCGACGGCAGTGAAGTCGCCGCTCGACTCGTTGACATCCGGCGCAAGCACTCGAATACCCATGCGGCGGCATTCGCTGAGGTAAAGGCCGAGCTTGTCCTTGGAATCCCCGACGCTCGTGAGCAGTGCCGCCATGTATTCAGCCGGGTGATTCGCTTTGAGATACGCCGTCCAGTAGCTCAGCACGCCGTAGCCGGCGCTGTGCGCCTTATTGAACGCATAGTCGGCGAAGGGCATGAGGGTGTCCCAGAGCACCTTCACGGCCTCGGCGCTGTACCCGTTCGACTTCATGCCAGCTTCGAAGTCTGCGTACTGCTTGTCCAGTTCCGACTTCTTCTTCTTGCCCATCGCGCGACGCAGCACATCGGCCTGCCCGAGAGAGAACCCGGCCACCTTCTGGGCCACAGACATGACCTGCTCCTGGTAAACAATGAGTCCGAAGGTCGTGCCGAGGCTTTCGCGCAGCGGCTCCTCGAGCTCGGGATGAATCGCCTCGATCTTCTGCAGGCCGTTCTTGCGCAGCGCGTAGTTGGTGTGCGAGTTCATCCCCATCGGGCCGGGTCGGTAGAGCGCGATGACGGCCGAGATGTCTTCGAAGTTCGTCGGCTTGAGTTGCTTGAGGAGAGACCTCATCGGGCCGCCATCGAGCTGGAACACGCCGAGAGTCTCCCCTCGAGCCAGCAGGTCGTAGGTCTTCTGGTCGGCATCGAGGTCGAGTTGCTCGATCTCGAGCTTGCTGCCCGTGTTCGCCTCGATCATTCGCAGCGCGTCTTCAATGACAGTCAGGTTGCGCAAGCCGAGGAAGTCCATCTTGAGCAGGCCGAGGTCTTCGAGGGGCGGCTGGTCGAACTGCGTGATGATGGCGCCATCGTCCTCGCGCTTCATGATCGGGAGAACATCAATGAGCGGCTCGGCGGACATGATGACGCCCGCCGCGTGCACCCCCCACTGGCGCTTGAGATTTTCGATGCCGCGGGCGGTCTCGAACACCTTGGCTGCTT
>JAYTEZ010000195.1:0-1751 GCA_043734805.1 Microbacteriaceae bacterium | reverse complement strand
AGAAAGAGCAGGGCGAGCACCAGAAAAACAGCGGATGCCGCGGCCAACGCCACCGCGAGGAACGCAGAGTTCCCTTCCAGCCAGGCGTTCACGTGTTTCTCCTTCGGGGGCGACCACATGGTCCTTACTTCCCAAGAGAGTATCGCGAACCGGCGGCGAGGGTGGACTCCGCCCCCTGGGCAGCATCTGCCACCGGGCCGAAGCCTCCCCGACCGTAGTGGCCAGGCGAGAAGTGACCCGGGGCTGGCATGGATCGATCGCAATGGCGGCACGGTGCCGCGGCATCCGCTCTGGGACGTCGTTGGCGTACTTCCTGCGGAGTGGGGCATCGGACAAGTAACGCCCGGTTAAGAGACGATTGCCGCAGGGGGTGGAGCCCCTTGCGGCAATCGAGCTCCCCGACTTGGACTCGAACCAAGAA
The DNA here is from genome assembly GCA_043734805.1 of Microbacteriaceae bacterium. GTDB lineage: Bacteria > Actinomycetota > Actinomycetes > Actinomycetales > Microbacteriaceae > Lacisediminihabitans. The sequence goes on along the minus strand of JAYTEZ010000195.1, from coordinate 1,330 downwards.
CCTGCCGGTTAACAGCCGGCTGCTCTGCCAATTGAGCTATCGAGGATTGCTGAAACAGCTTTGCTACTGTACCAAAGGATGCCACTGCACCAAATCGTGCGTGTGACCGAGGCGTGTCTATCGCATCGGATCCGATGAAAACACGCCGCGCATCGATGCGGCGTGCGAACCGACGCTGAAGGGCTGCTCGCTCAATACCCCGCTCCCACGTCAACAACACCGACGAAGCGGCCGTCACCGAGAAAAGCCTCGACATTCTCCCGGATCCGCTCGGCGAGCAGTGGGGCAATCATTTTCGGGGTGTCGGCGCTGTGCGGGGTAATGATGGCGCGCGGTTCGTTCCAGAGCGGATGCCCGTCCGGCAGCGGCTCGGGATCTGTCACGTCGAGGCCGGCGCCCGCGATGTCACCCGCAGCGAGCGCGATCACGAGCGCATCCGTGTCGACGAGTCCGCCGCGTGCAACGTTCACGAGAACCGCTGTGTGCCTCATGGCGGCCAGTTCAGGGGCACCGATGAGCTTGCGGGTGCCCTCGGTGAACGCCGCCGCGATGATCACGACATCCGCATCGGGAAGCACCTCACGCAGTCGATCGGCGGTGACCGTGCGCTCGGCACCCGCAAGCGGTGACGGGCTGCGCCGCACCACGGTCACCCGCACACCGAACGGTTCGAGCAGTCGGATGAGTTCGATGGCGATACCGCCGGCGCCGACGATGAGCACGGAGAGCCCGAACAGCGACGTGCCCTCCTTCTCGCCTGTCGGCCAGCTCGTTGCCACCACCCGTTTCGGGATCAGGCGGAGCAGCGCGAGGGTCAGGGTAAGGGCATGTTCGGCGACCGGCTGGGAGTAGGCGCCCTTCGCGCTCGTCCAGAGCGGCAGCGGAGCGCCGGCGTACTCCTTCAGCACATCGGCGAAAGCGTCAACGCCGGCAAAGGGAAGCTGCACCCAGTCGATGGCTGGATGCGAATCGAGCACCGTGACGAGCTGAGCGACGTCGCCGTTGGTGAGCCAGACCAGTCCGCGAGTGTCCGAGCTGAGTTCGGAAACCTCGCCGCCGCCCGCCCGCACGGCGCCGACAAAGAAGTCGTCGGCAGGAATGACCGCAACGGGTCCCGGATGCGGCCTGCGGTCATCCGGGACCGCCTCAGCCGCGTGGGTTGCCACGCTCCGGTGCTGCGGGACGATGTGCGCTCTAGCTGACATGGGGATCTTCTTTCCTGAGCTCACGGTTTCTTGCCGTGGCAAGGCTCCTGAGGTACGGATGCTGCGGTTCGGCCAGCAACTCGTCGATAGCGCCGATGCCGACCACGATGCCGCGCTGCATAACG
>JAYTEZ010000194.1:0-9045 GCA_043734805.1 Microbacteriaceae bacterium | reverse complement strand
CCCGTTCTTACTTCGCAGCGATTGCGCTCGGCGATAGCTCTCGTTGCGAAGGGGAGCGGAATGGCGGTGAGTCCGTACCGCGTGCACCGCGCACGAAGTACGTTTACCCGGACTGAGCGCGGGCCAGCGCCATTAAAGTGTAAACATGGCGAGCACGCTGGAGCGGGTGGCAATGGTGTCGATTCACTCCTCGCCCGTGGCGCCAGCCGGAAGCGGGGATTCCGGCGGCATGAACATCTCGATCCTGTCGGTCGCGAGCGAGCTGGCGAAGCGTGGTGTCGAGGTCGACCTTCTCACGAGGGGGACGGGCTCGCCCGCCACGACCGTGGTTGGCGATGGCGTGACCCTGTACGAACTCGAGGCTGGCCCGCCGGGCCCCCTCGCCAAGGAACAAATGGTCGAGGTCACCGACGAGTTCGGCGAAGCCGTGGCGAATCTCACCGGTCGTTCCTCGCCGCGCTACGACCTCATCCATGCGCACTACTGGTTGAGCGGCCTCGCCACCCTCCCGGTCGCGCTCGAACTCGGCCTGCCCTTTGTGCAGAGCTTTCACACCGTCGCTGCCATGAAGAACGCCTCGCTTGCCAGCGGTCAGACGCCGGAGCCCGAGAATCGGGTCCGCACCGAAATGTACCTCGCGAACCAGGCCGGCGCCGTAATCGCCGGTTCGGCCGCCGAGGTCACGATCCTCATCGACCAGGTCAGGATGCCGGCCGACCGAATCTGGGTGATCCCGCCGGGAGTCGACATCGAATTGTTCACGCCGAGAAGGGCGGATGCCGCCGACAGAATGGTGCGCCGGTTGCTCTCCATAGCGCCCGACCGCCCCATCATCGCCGTCGTCGGTCGCGTGCAACCGCTCAAGGATCAGGAGCTCGCGATTCGCGCGCTCGCCGAACTGCACGCTCTGCGCGGGTGGGCGCCCGTGCTCGTGATCGCGGGGGAGTCGACGCCGGGGGAGGGCGGCTACGCGACCTCCCTCCGGTCCGTGGCCGCCGAACTCGGGGTGCTGAGTGAGGTGCGATTTGCCGGTGCGCTGTCGAGAGAACGACTCGCCGATCTCCTCGCCGTGTCAACCGTGACTCTCGTGCCCTCGCATTCGGAAACCTTTGGTCTCGTCGCACTCGAGTCAGCGGCGAGCGGGACGCCGGTCATCGCGTTCCGCGGTGGGGGCCTCGTCGAATCGGTCTCGGCCGGTGTGTCCGGTCTTCTCGTCGACTCGCGCGATCCGGGTGCCTGGGCGCGGACGATCGCCGAGTTGCTCGACGACCGCGCGCGGCTCGAGCAACTGTCCGGCAGTGCGCGGCACCACGCGGAGGGTTTCACCTGGGCGGCAACGGCGACGGCCATGCTCGGGGTCTACGCGAGCCTGGCCCCCTGAGAGCGACCCGTTACTGTGGCCGGCCGTAGGTCTCCAGCAGCCGCAACCAGACCTCATTCATCGTCGGGTACGCCGGAACCGCATGCCAGAGCCGATCGAGCGGCACCTCGCCGATGATCGCGGTCGTCGCGGCGTGGAGGAGCTCCGAGACATCCTGCCCGACGAAGGTGACGCCGAGAATGACCCCGCGCTTCTCGTCGACGACCATGCGCGCCTGGCCCTCGTAGCCATCCGCCTGCAGGGCGGCCCCGGAGACCCAGCCGAGGTTGTAATCGATAACTCGGATGTCGTAGCCGGCCTTCTTCGCGGCCTCCGCGGTGAGACCGACCGATGCGATCTCGGGGTCGCTGAAGGTCACCTGTGGCACGACCTCGTGGTCGGCCGTCGCGACGTGGGTACCCCAGGGGAGGTCGGAGACCGGCTTGCCGAGTGCTCGCGCGGCGATGACGTCACCCGCGGCCCGCGCCTGGTATTTGCCCTGGTGGGTGAGCAGGGCGCGATGGTTGACATCGCCGCAGGCGTAGAGCCAGTCGAATCCCCTGACCAGCATCGTGTCGTCGACCTCGAGCCAGTCGCCCGGGTTGAGGCCGATGTTCTCGAGCCCGAGGTCGCCGGTTCGCGGCACGCGACCGATCGCCACGAGAACCTCTTCGGCGACGAGCGTCGAGCCGTCGTCGAGTTGGAGTTCGACGCCCCTGTCCGTGCGCTTCGCGGACGTTGTGGAGACCCCGATCTTCACGGTCGCGCCGAGCGTGCCGAGCGCCTTCGTGACGGCCTCGCCAGCGAACGGCTCCTGGCCGCCCAGCAGCGCGGTTCGCGCGATCATCGTGACCGTTGTACCGAAACTCGCGTAGGCGGTGGCCATTTCGACGCCGACGACACCGCCACCGATGATCGCGAGGCTCTTCGGCGCCTGCTTCGCGCTTGTCGCGTCCCGGCTCGTCCATGGGGTCACGTCCTTGAGGCCGGGAATGTCGGGCAGCTTCGCGTCGGATCCGACGCTCACCGCGACGGCGTGGCGCGCGTTATAGACGGTGTCGCCGACGGTGACCTGTTTCTCGCCGGTGATGCGAGCGTGGCCGCGCGCGAGGTCGATGCCGGCTCCGCTCAGCCACTTGACCTGGCTTTGGTCGTCCCAGTCATGCGTAAAACCATCGCGCCGTTTGAACGTGGCCGCGACATCCAGGTCACCGGTCACCGCCTCGCGAACACCTCCCACGGCCTTCGCTGCCCGCAGGGCGATGCCACTGCGCAGCAGAGCCTTGGACGGCATGCAGGCCCAGTATGAGCACTCCCCTCCCACCAGCTCGCTCTCCACAATGAGGGCGCTGAGCCCGCTCCGCACCGCGCGGTCGGCGATATTCTCCCCGACGGCACCGGCGCCGATGACGATGAGGTCGAAGGTTGTTTCGGTCATGGCTGCTCCTAGAGTTTTACTAATAGGGCTGAGGGGACAGAAAAACCTGTTCCGGCGCGTTGGGAAGGTGCGTTTGTGTCCCTTCAGGCGGATGCGGTCATCAGTGTCCGAGAAATTGGGCGGGCGTTCGGGTGAGGAAGGCCTCGATGCCGATGCGGGCATCCTCGCTCGATGCGAGTTTCGCCAGGGTCGGCTGGAGGTCGGCCTCGGCGGCCCGGTCACCGTCGCGGATGGCGAGGCGCGCGTTGGCGAGCGCTGCGCGTACGGCGAGCGGGGCCTGGGCGGCGATCCGGCGAGCGAGTTCGAGCGCGCGGTCGTACTGCGATCCATCCGGAACCACCTCCTGCACCAGGCCGATTCGGAGCGCCTCGCTCGCGTCGAACAGGTCCCCCGTGAGAATCCAGCGCATCGCGTTGCCCCAGCCGACGGCGCGCGGAAACCGGATGGTCGCGCCACCGAATGGCAGGATGCCGCGAGCAACCTCGATCTGCCCGAACCTGGTCGACTCGGCGGCGATCGCGATATCGCTGGCCAGGATGAGCTCGATTCCGAGGGTGAGGCAGGTGCCCTGCACCGCGATCACGACCGGTTTGCTCAACTGCTGCCCGGACACCTGCCACGGATTGATTCCGCCTTCCGGCGCGATCTCGAGCCCTTCGGCACCGATCCGCGGACCGACGTCGGCCAGATCGAGGCCCCCGGTGAAGTGATCACCGTGGGCGAAAACGAGGCCGACCCTGAGCTCGGAGTCACGCTCGAGTTCGCCGTAGGCGAGTGCGAGCTCCTGCAGCAACAGGAAGTCAGCCGCGTTGCGCTTCTGGGGCCGGTTGAGGCCGATCAGCAGCACGTGGCCGTCGCGTTCGACGGTCACTCGTGCGGGGGTTCCTGCGGAGTCGGTCAACTCTGGCCTCTCGCGACGTGGCTGGATATCTCCATGCTACGACTCCACTGTCGTTTTGGACTTTAACGGCTGAGGGCGCCGATGATGCGGAGGATGCTGCCGAGGTCATCGGCGGCAGCCTCCCGAGAGGATGGCGCGAACTCAGTCACCGACGCTCCGACGATGGGCAGCGCGGCCTTCGCGGCGGCGATCACCTCGATCAGTCGTGCGAGCGGCACACCGAAGGGTTCCGGGTAGCCGATCCCGTCGAATTCTGCGGGATCGAGCACGTCAAGGTCGACGTGCAGGTAGACGGACGTTGCACCGGATGCCGCAATCGCGGCTGTGATCGATGCCCCATCGAGCTCCGCCGGTGGAATCATCCGCAGGCTGGCGGATACGGCGTAGTCGAGTTCGGCATCATCGAGGGCGCGGGTGCCGGCAAGGATGATCATCGTAGGTCGCAGCGGAACGTCAGGAACGAGGCTGGCGTCGCCGTCACCGAGCAGCGTCCGAAGCACCATGCCGTGGAAAGCGCCCGACGGCGATGACTGCGGCGTATTGAGGTCCGGATGGGCATCGAGCCAGATCACCGCCATTGCATCGTTGGCGGCGGCGGCGTGCTGGATCGACGCGAGGCCCACACCGCAGTCACCACCGATGGTGATCGCGAGCCCGGTCGTGGCGCCGAGCGCGACCAGTTGCGCATCGCGAATCGAGTGCAGAGAACTCAGCCGGTGCACCGCCGTGCCGTTATGGATGCCAGCGCCGAGCGGAACGTCGACCGTGACGGTCGCCGCGGTCGGGAGGTCGCCTCTGATGGCCTCGGCACCGTCCACGAGTCGCATCGCGCGGGAGGATCCAGAGCCCTGCCATTGGGGAACAACGAGAAAGGTGGCGGCCACACCTCAAGTATGGTCGCCACCGTGCATGCGTGGGTGTGCTCGCGAAACTGCTTGCAGCTAGATGGTGCGAGGAGCGATCGCGAGGTTGGCCTTCAGCTCCTCGACATTCTGGCGCGTGACGTAGGCGGGGCGGTCACGCTCGACGCGCCAACTCTCAGAGAGGGGCCCGATGTTCACGGTGTCGAAACCGAATTCGTCGTAGAACTTCGTGACGAAGGCGGCAGCGTCGTCGTGATCCGATGCCGTTGCGAGCGCGCGCCTCGCTGGTGAGGCGGCAGAATGTGAATCCTCGGTGATGTCCTGCGACTGGATGTGGTTGAAACCCTTCGCAACCTTCGACGTCGGCAGATGCTCCTGCAGCATTCCCGTGACCGTCGCTGTACCGTTGTCCAGCGCGGCGACGTGGCCGTCGCGCTCCCAGTAGTAGTTGTTCGTGTCGATCACGATCTTGCCGGCAAGGGGTTCGACCGGGATGTCGGCGAATGCCTTGAATGGAACGGTCACGACGGCGATGTCCGCGGCCGCCGCGGCCGCAGCGGCGGTCGCGGCGCGCGCCTTCGGCCCGAGTTCAGCGACCAGGTCGGTGAGCGTTTCCGGTCCACGCGAGTTGCTGATGACGACGTCGTAGCCGTTCGCGATCGCCTTGCGCGCGATTTGGCTGCCAATGAATCCAGCACCGATAATTCCGATAGTTGTCATGGTTCAAGTTTATTGACCGTTGGTGATCGCTTGCCGCGGGGTTCCGGCCTTGAGCGCGGCGAGGCGCGCGTCGAGCTCCACCGCGTCATCCGAGGCGTCGAGCTGTTCGAACTGGGCGTCGAGGGTGGATGAAGCGAGCTCCTGCTGCCCCATGACCGTGGCCTCCTGGCGCCTGATCTTGTCCTCGAAACGGCTGATCTCGCTGGTGGGGTCGAGCAGATCGATGGACTTCACGGCGTCCTGCACCTGCTTCTGGGCATCCGCTGTCTTCGACCGTGCGATGAGCTGGTCGCGCTTCGAGGCGAGCTGGCTGAGCTTGCCGCGCATGGCGTCGAGCCCCTTCTTCAGCTGGTCGACGACGATGGTCTGGGAGGCGATGTTCGGCTCGGCGTCTTTCGCTTCCTTCTCCGCCGCAAGCTGGCGACCGAGAGCGACCTTGGCGAGGTTGTCGAACTTATCGGCGTCCCCGGCGTTCCCGCCGGCGCGAAGCTCATCACCCTTCTTACTCGCAGCGAGAGCCTTTTGGCCCCAGTCGCCCGCGTTGGTGACGTCTTCCGCGTGATCCTGCTCGAGCAGTCGCAGGTTGCCGATGGTTTGTGCGACGGCGCCCTCGGCCTCGGCGATGCTGTTGGTGTAGTCGCGCACCATCTGGTCGAGCATCAGCGACGGATCTTCCGCGGAGTCGATGAGGGCGTTGATGTTGGCCTTCGCAAGTTGGGCGATCCGCCCGAAGATTGACTGCTTTGCCATGGGGTTCCTTATCTGTTGTGCGCTTCCGAGCGGCCAGCGCTGTTTGGCTCGTCCTCGGATTCTAGCGAGGCCACCGCAACAATCGGTGAGTCGATCCGCACACCTCGAGTCAGCGCAGCGTGACCCCTGACACCGGCCCGGTCACGAGATCGTTTCCGGCGAAACTGCCATCCGCGTTCTGGCGCAACAGATCGATCGCGGCAGACACCTGGTACGCACCCGGGGTGACGTGCGGCAGGTCAGTGCGGAAGCTGTCGCCGAGGTCATCCTCGACCCCGCAGGTAACCGGCACAAGCCAGGCCTGATAGGTCATGGATGCTCCCGGTGCGAGATCGACCATGGCGGCCAGCGCGATCATCGGCCCGTTGCTGTGCCAGAGCGTGATCCCGTCTCGCGAGAGAGTGATAGCGGGGGAGGCGGCGGACGAGCCGACGATGCGCTCCGTGCCATTGTTGGTCAGCGTGACCGTGCCGGAGATGCGGTCGGCGGATGCCGCAGCCGATGCGAAGTCGGCGGTGAGAAGCAGCCCGGACCGGTTCGGTGCCACCCGAGCGAGTGCTCCTCCGCACAGGTTGATCTTCTCGGCGGGGGCGCGCTTGATGGTCGCTCCGTCCGCGCTCGAGCGCCCATTCGATGATTCGCGAGGGGACTCTACGGCGCTGGAGGAACCGGCCCCCGAGCTCAGCGACGATGATTGCGCGCCAAGCCAGCGCACTCCGGTGACACTCGCGACGCCGATTCCCGCCACCGCCAGTGTCGTCGCCCCGCCGACGGCGACCTGCTGGGTGATCCGCCGCCGCGCGCTGCGGCGGATCACCTGCGCGATGTCGATGCCGCGCTGATTCGACGGTCCGCCCTCGCCGAGAAGGCGTCGGAGTTCAGATTCTGTGGACATGGGGTGCTCCCTTGATGCCGCTGTCTGGGGTGGCGGGCTTTTCCTCGACCGGATCGTGATCCGCAAGCGCGACCGCCATCCTGCCGAGGCCGTCGCTCAGGTAGCGCTTGACCGCGCCCGAACTGATTCCGAGTCGTTCCGCGATGTCGTCGACGGTGAGATCTTCGTAGTAGCGCAGTACCAGGCACGCGCGCTCGCGCGGCCTGAGTTTCTTCAGTTCCTCATGAAGGTCGAGACGGCTTTCGGTCGCCGGTTCTGCGGACTCGTCCAGCTCGGGTACGGCAATGAGGTGCACGATCCTGCGCCAGCGGGTCTTCCTGCGGCCGCCGTCCAGCCAGGTGTTGAGAATTGCCCGGCGCACATACGACTCGGCGCTCGTCACCGTGAACCCGTTTCGAAGGCGACCGAACGTCTTCACCAGCGCATCCTGCACGAGGTCGGCTGCGTCATCCGCGCTTCCCGAAATCAGCCAGGCGTAGTGAGTGAGGGCGTCGCCGCGTTCCGCGACGAGTCTCGTGACAACGTCTTGCCAGCTCCGGCTGTCGCTCGGTGCCGCTGCGTTCGCAGCCAATGAATCCTCCTCGCACGCCTTAGATGTTTACTCTTTCTACCTTCTAAGACGCGCCAGGGGTCGGAAACGTTGTGCTGAGGTCAGTTTTCAATGGAGAGTTTGAGCCGTCGGCGGATGTCGGCGAGCTGCGTGCCGAGCCCCGCAGGCAGTCGATCTCCAAAGCCTGCGAAGAACTCCTCCGTCGAATCGAGTTCGGCGAGCCAGGCTTCCGGATCGACCTCGAAGAGCTGTTCGAGCTGGTGCGCGCTCACGTCGAGGCCCTCCAGGTTGAGTTTGCCCTCGGCGGGTTTCCAGCCAAGCGCGGTGTTGACGCCCGCAGCCTTTCCGTCCACTCGCTCGAGGATCCATTCGAGCACTCGCGCGTTTTCCGCAAATCCGGGCCAAAGGAACGACCCGTCGTCGCCCTTGCGGAACCAGTTGACCTGGAAGATGCGCGGAGTCACACCCGCTGCCTCCAGCTTCTGCCCGATCGACAGCCAGTGCGACCAGTGGTCGGCCATGTTGTAGCCGCAGAACGGCATCATTGCGAACGGGTCGCGCCGCAGCTCGCCGACGGTTCCCTCTGCGGCCGCTGTGCGTTCGGAGGAGACGGTCGCACCGATGAAGACACCGTGCTGCCAGTTCCTGGCTTCGACTACGAGAGGAACATTGCTCGTCCTTCGACCACCGAAGATGATCGCGTCGATCACCACGCCATTCGGATCGTCCCACTCGCTCGCGATCGACGGGCACTGTGCGGCCGCGACGGTGAAGCGCGAGTTGGGGTGGGCAGCGGGAGTAGTGGATGCCGGGGTCCAGTCGTTGCCTTTCCAGTCGACCAGGTGATCCGGGGCCTTCTCGCTCAGCCCCTCCCACCACACGTCGCCGTCCTCACGAAGCGCGACGTTGGTGAAGATCGCGTTACCCCAGAGCGTTTCGATCGCGTTCGCATTCGTCGTCGGTCCGGTTCCCGGAGCGACACCGAAGAATCCGGCCTCCGGATTGATCGCACGCAAGCGACCGTCCGGGCCTGGCCTGAGCCATGCGATGTCGTCACCGATCGTCTCGACCGTCCACCCGGGGATTGCCGGCTTGAGCATGGCGAGGTTCGTCTTTCCACAGGCCGAGGGGAACGCCGCTGCCACGTGGAACACCCGTCCGCGAGGGTTGGTGACCCTGAGGATGAGCATGTGTTCCGCGAGCCAACCCTCGTCGCGCGCGATGACCGACGCGATGCGGAGCGCGAACGACTTCTTCGCGAGCAGGGCATTGCCGCCGTAGGCAGATCCGAACGACCAGATCTCGCGGGTTTCCGGGAAATGCGAGATGTATTTGGTGGCGTTGCTTGGCCAGGGAACATCCGTTGCGCCGTCGAGAAGCGGTGCGCCGACGCTGTGGATAGCCGGAACCCACTCGGTGTCAGCGGTGATCAGGCGCAGCGCATCCGTTCCCATTCGGGTCATGATGCCCATGCTGGCGACAACGTAGGGCGAATCGGTTATTTGAACGCCGAGCTTCGCGAAAGGGCTGCCGAGCGGGCCCATGGAAAATGGCACGACATACAACGT
>JAYTEZ010000193.1:0-5847 GCA_043734805.1 Microbacteriaceae bacterium | reverse complement strand
AGTGCTGACGGCGCTCGAGTACAGCCACCGCGCGCTGCTCGTGCACCGCGACATCAAGCCCGGCAACATCATGGTCACCCAAAACGGCCAGGTGAAGGTCATGGACTTCGGTATCGCCCGGGCGGTTTCCGACAACTCAGCAACGGTCGCCGACACGAGCGCAGTGCTCGGTACCGCCCAGTACTTTTCGCCGGAGCAGGCCCGCGGTGAGACAGTGGATGCCCGTACCGACCTGTACTCCACCGGTGTCGTGCTCTTCGAGCTCCTCACCGGTCGGCCTCCCTTTCGCGGCGACCGCGCGGCCGCCGTCGCCTACCAGCACATCAGCGAGGCTGCAGTCGCCCCCAGCACGCTGAACCCGCGGATCTCGCCAGCGCTCGACGCCGTCGTGCTGCATGCCCTCGCCAAGGACAAATTCGATCGTTTCCAGACCGCAGCCGAATTTCGCCAGGACCTCGAGGCGGCGAGCGCGGGCGAGGTGCCAACCCGTAAGGTCCCGGCCAACGACTTCAACGCCACACTGTTTGGCGTCAACCCGACCGCGTCCGCCGGGTCGGAGTCGGCGCTGCGCCAGCTTTCCTCGCAGAACAATGGGCGCGCGGTGCGCACACAGTCCCGCCCGCCCGTCGCCTGGATCTGGGTCGGCATCGCCAGCCTCGTGGTCATCCTGGTCGCTGTCGTCTTCTGGGTCGCGAATCTTCCCGCGACCACCATTGGCGATGGCCTGTCGGTCAGGGTCCCCGCGGTTGCCGGAGAAAACTACGACACCGGCGCAAAAAAGCTTACGGACGTGGCGCTCGTTCCGAGCCGATTGAGCCAACCGAGCGACTCGGTCCCGAACGGGAAGATCGTCTCCACCGACCCGACTGCGGGCCAGAAGGTCGGCAAGCGCCAGATCATCAAGGTCTACGTCTCCTCCGGCAGGAGTCCCACCACGATCCCGAGCGTCAGCCTCATGGCGGAGGAGGCGGCCAAGGCCGCACTCGTGGCGGGAAAGCTGACCTACGGCACCTCGAGCCCTGAGCATTCCGCGACCGTTGCGGCCGGGGTCGTCATCCGAAGCGATCCGGCGGCGGGAGCTGTCGCGCACGAAGGGGACATCGTGAATCTCATCGTCTCCGATGGTCTCATCAGCGTTCCCTCGGTGCTCGGCAAGGACATAGCCGCCGCCAGCATTGCGCTCGGCCCGCTGGGGCTCAACATCACGACGTCGCCGGACTCCGGATGCTCCGGTGGCATGGTCACTGCGCAGTCGCTCAGCGGCGAGAACCAGCCGCAGCGCTCGACGATCAACCTCACCTACTGCAGCGGCTAGAACCGGCAAGCGGACGGAGCGTCAACCGAGGTTGACGAGCGGCGTCAGTCCTCGCGCCGTTTCGCGCGCCGACGGGAGGCCCGCGACCGCGAGCCAGTTGGCGAGCATGCTGTATCCGCCCTCCGTCAGCACAGATTCCGGGTGGAACTGCACCCCGAAGATCGGCGCGGTTTCGTGGCGAACGCCCATGATCACGCCACCGCTCGTTCTGGAGGTGACGATCAGTTCCGCCGGAACCGTCGAATCGACGACGGCGAGGGAGTGGTACCGCGTTGCCCTGAACGGCTGCGGAACCGTGTAGTAGAAGTCGCTCCCGTCGTGGGTGATCAGCGAAGTCTTACCGTGCATGAGCTCATCGGCATGGGTCACCGTTGCGCCGAGCGCCTCCGCGATCGCCTGGTGTCCGAGGCAGACTCCGAGTAACGGGATGCCCGATTCGAGCGCGGCCTTCACGATGGGAATCGAGACCCCGGCCGCTGCGGGCTTTCCGGGCCCTGGCGAGAGAAGCACGGCGTCATAGTCGGCAATGCGCGCTGCGGCGTCGCTCACCGGAAACGCGTCGTTGCGCAGCACTTCGGTTTCGGCGCCCAACTGCAGGAGATAGCCGTTGAGCGTGTATACGAAGCTGTCGTAGTTGTCCACGACCAGCACCCGGGTCACGCGCCCACCGTCACGTCGTTCACGTTGACGAAGGTGTTGAGCCAGGGGAACACGAAGAGCACGAGGACCGTCAGGATAGCGGCAAAGACGAGCACCATCAGAATGATGCGCAGCCCGAGCGGCCCTGGCATGAGGTGCCACAAAGCTCCGTACATGAGACCTAACCTATCGCCGTTGTGGTGGCCTGGATCGCCTGGGGGGCGCCAGCGGATGTCGGCTGCCATGATTCGAGCACAGCGTACGCGATGATTCGCTCGGCCGCCGAAAACATGGGGTTGCAGCTCGTCATGGTCAGTATCCGGTCCGTCGGCGCAACACTGGGCGACTGTGGAACGGGATCGAGAACCCCGACCCCGGTCGGTCGCACGTACTCGAGTCCGCGGAAGGCATAGCTGTAATAGCCGTCCTGCGTCTGCACGTAGATCTTGTCGCCGACCTGGAGGGAGGCCAGCATCTTGAACGGTGCCCCATGAGTGGTGCGATGTGCAGCCACCGCGAAGTTGCCAACCTGGCCCGGCATTTGGGTGCCGGGGTAGTGTCCGATTCCGTTCTTGTCGAGCACGTCGGTCGTTCCGACACCTTCCGAAATCGAGCGCGTGTAGTCGGCGCCGAAACGCGGCACGTACATGACGGCGAACTGCGCAGCATTTTTTGGTGCCGTCGCGACGGTCGGCTCGCCGAAGGCCACACCCGGCTTCGGAGTCACGGTCGCGTGTGTGGGGGAAGCGCTGTCCCAGTCGTGCGCCAGCGCTACGCCGACGGTGTTCTGGTCCGCTCCCACGAAGAGGTCGTTCAGCCAGAGCTGCCAGCCGAGAAAAAGAAGAACAAACACACCGGCGGTGATGAACAACTCGCCGATGATCCCGATGACGCTGAACCGGTGTTTTCGCCTCGGTTCGGCTTTGTCAGCTCGGCCCCGCCGCTGCTCGGTCATGCCATCAATTCTAAGCGTTTCGGTGGAATACGGATGCTCGGAGGCGGGCTGACCGGCAGACGCTCCGGCTTTCACGCTACAATTCCGGAATGGCCCGCTCCAATGCCCGAACAAAGTCCGCAGCCCCCGAAGAGGTTCGCTCGGGAGATGATGCGCCCAATCCGATCTGGTTCAAACCCATCATGTTCGGGCTCATGCTCCTCGGTCTCGCCTGGATCATCGTGTTTTACGTGAGCCAGAACACCCTTCCGATCCCGCAGCTCCGTGACTGGAACATCCTCATCGGATTCGGCATCCTTTTCGTCGGTTTCCTCATGACGACCCGCTGGCGCTAAGTCCTCCAAAGGGCGGACGCACTACACGGCTGTAATTATCCCCACTGTGGATAGGCCTGTGGATAACTATCCGGCACGGCTTCCGATGAGTGGCACTCCCACGACCGTAATCGCGATGAGCAGCACGGCAACGGCGGCAAGAAGCGCCAACTGAATCTGGCGCTTGTCTCGATTGCGAGTTCGCACGAAGATGAACGCGACCAGAGCTCCAACGATGAGGCCACCGACGTGCGCCTGCCAGGCGATACCGGGCACGATGAATCCGATTGCGAGGTTGATCACGATGACAATGATGAGCTGCCTGCTGTTACCACCGAGGTGGCGCGCGATGACGAAATACGCACCGAACAAGCCGAATATCGCTCCGGATGCTCCGACGACCACGTAATTCGGTGCGCTGAGGAGAACGGCAACCGAGCCGCCGAGACCACTCAACAGAAAGAGCGCCACGAAGCGGGCGCGTCCGACGAGTCGCTCCAATTCGGGTCCGAGCACGAAGAGCGAATACATGTTGAAGAGGATGTGCAGGATGGACGCGTGAACAAACACCGCGGTGATCATCCGCCACGGCTCGAACGTAGTAAGCGGAGGGTAATAGGCGAGCGCGCTATAAACGTCGCTGCCCGAGCGCGACGTCAGTAACCCCGTCATTACTTCGGCAATAAACACGACGACCAAAATCGCCATGATTACGTACGTCACGACCGGAGAATCCGATCGCCCCAGCGTGCGCATCGATGTCACTATGGCCGGTCGAGTGCGGGGCGCGCTCTGCCGTGCCTCTTTCACACACTCGGGGCAGTGAACACCCACCGCGGCCTGTGTCTGGCACTCGGTGCAAACGGTTCGCCCACACCGCTGGCACAGAATGAAACTCTGGCGATTCGGATGCCGGTAGCAGAAGTTGTCCGAGTCGGTCGACGCCTGGCTCACTGTCTGGTCACGAGGTCAAAGCTCGTCGATCGTCACGGTCGTGATCGCGACGTCCTCTTTGGGGCGATCGCGGGAATCCTTCTCGACGGCTTCGATTTTCTTGACGACGTTCCGGGAATCCTCATCCGCGACCACGCCGAAGATGGTGTGCTTCCCCTGCAGCCAGGTGGTCGGCACGGTGGTGATGAAGAATTGCGAACCGTTTGTTCCCTTGCCGGCCCGGGTGCCAGCGTTCGCCATAGCGAGCACATACGGCTGGGTGAAGTCGAGCTCCGGGTGGATCTCGTCGTCGAACTGGTAGCCGGGTCCACCGGTGCCCTGGCCGAGCGGGTCACCACCCTGGATCATGAAGTCATCGATGATGCGGTGGAAGACAACACCGTCGTAGAGCTTGTCCGTTGACACCTTGCCGGTGCCGGGGTGGGTCCACTCGATCTCACCGCTGGCGAGTCCAACGAAGTTGGCAACGGTCTTTGGGGCGTGGTTGCCAAAAAGATTGACCTTGATGTCGCCCTGAGTGGTGTGGAAGGTGGCTACGTGGGTATGCGATGACATGTGCATATTCTTTCACAGCATTGCCTCGCACTCAGCGTAAGTACAGTCAACAGGGTTTGTCTGCGAAGTGGCGCGTGCAAGGATGGAACAATTCTCCGTACGACAACTGGAGGTTCCGCATGACACTGTCACGTAAGCGCGAGAAAGAACTGAAGCGTCTCCGGGGCGCGGCATCCGATCTGTGGGATGACCAAAAGGACGTGCTCGAGCACGCGACTCACGTCGTTCGCGAGGCGAGCCGCCAGGCGGCCCAGGTTGGACGCGAGGAGGTCGTCCCGCGTGTCAGGGAGGCGATCGACAACCATGTGCGTCCAGGTATCGCCTCGGGCATCGCAGCGACCCGTTCTGTGGCCGACAGCACGCGCGACAAGCTCCAACACGACGTGCTCCCCGCGGTCGCGTCGGCGCTGGCATCGGCTCTCGCGATTCTCGAGTTGGCGAAGGACCCTCGCGTTCGCGAAGTTCTCGGGAAAGCCTCAACGGCCGGTGCGCAATTGGGTTCACGGGCTGGCATCGTTCCCGCGAAGAGCAACGCCGGGCCCGGTCGCTACATTCTCATCGGACTCGGGCTGGTCGCCACTGCTGGCATCGCCTACGCCGCCTGGCAGACGCTTCGCGCCGACGACGAACTGTGGGTCAGCGACGAAGAGGCCGACGAGCCTTCACGCACGCCGATCAGCTAAATCGGGTTATTCACGAACGTGTTCGCGGCGCGCTGCGGGCGGATGCCGACGTCCGGATGCATCCGTCACGATCCATCCGTCCAGCGTAGAGAAGCACGCTCGGACCAAACTGTGGAGACGAGGGGAATCGAACCCCTAACCCCCGCCTTGCAAAGGCGGTGCTCTGCCAATTGAGCTACGTCCCCAAACCATGGAATTCGGTGAGGAATTCCGGGTGGGGATACCAGGACTTGAACCTGGGACCTCTTCGTTATCAGCGAAGCGCTCTAACCGCCTGAGCTATATCCCCGTGGGCAGATTCGAGAGTATCGCACCTGCTGACATTAACTAAATCGAGCGACCCAAGATCTCGATCCGCGAACCCTGCGGGCGCGCTTGTTGAACTGATCCGCGCCTCTCGGCGGATCAGTTGTTCGTAAAGCCGACCAGCAG
>JAYTEZ010000192.1:0-2434 GCA_043734805.1 Microbacteriaceae bacterium | reverse complement strand
CTTCTCGCCGCCGAAGTAGAAGCTCGTGAGCCAGTCGACGCGATCCTGCTTGCCATCGGCGATGCGGTCGAGGTCGTCTTCCATGCCGGCGGTGAAGTCATACTCCACGAGATCCGCGAAGTAGTCTTCGAGCAGGCGCACCACGGAAAATGCGATCCAGTTCGGCACGAGTGCCGTGCCGCGCGGAGTCACGTACCCGCGGTCGATGATGGTCGAGATGATCGAGGCGTAGGTCGACGGGCGACCGATTCCGAGCTCCTCGAGCGTCTTGACGAGACTGGCCTCCGTGTAGCGCGGCGGGGCACTGGTCTCGTGACCCTTGGCTTCGACATCCGCAACCGTGAGCTTTTGACCGACGGTGAGGGGCGGAAGTTTTGCCTCGGCTGGCTCCGCCGAGTCGTTGCGCTCCTCGTCGCGGCTCTCCTCGTAGGCCTGCAGGAAGCCGCGGAAGGTGATGACCGTGCCGCTCGCGGCGAACTCGGCCATCGTCGTGCCCTGCACCGGGCCAGCCGTGATGACGACGGATGCCGTCGATCCTTTCGCGTCGGCCATTTGCGAGGCGATGGTGCGCTTCCAGATCAGGTCGTAGAGCTTCCAGTCGTTGCCACGAAGCACACCCTCGAGCTGCCCTGGCGTACGGAAGGTGTCGCCGGAGGGGCGGATGGCCTCGTGGGCTTCCTGAGCATTCTTGCTCTTGCTCGTGTACATTCGCGGCTTTTCCGACACGCTCTCAGCGCCATAGAGCGAACTCGCCTGCGATCGCGCGGCAGAGATTGCCTGCTGCGAGAGGTTGAGGGAGTCGGTACGCATATAGGTGATGTAGCCGTTCTCGTACAGCCCCTGCGCAACGCTCATTGTCTGGCGAGCGGAGAAGCGAAGTTTGCGCGCCGCCTCCTGCTGCAGGGTCGAGGTGCTGAACGGGGCCGCGGGCCGACGGGTGTACGGCTTCGAGTCAACAGAGGCGACGATGACGGAGACCGACGGGTCGCGGAGCGCCTCGGCGAGCGCCTGGGCGGTCTGCTCGTCGAGTGCAATCGCATCCGATCGCTGGGAGGAGCCTGTCGCCGCCTTCAGCTTGCCCGTGTCGTCGAAGTCGCGCCCGGTGGCAACGCGGGTGCCATCGAGCCTCGCGAGGCGCGACTCGAACTGAGTCGCATGGTCGGATGACGCCAGCAGCGCCGAGAGATCCCAATAGCTGGCGGCAACGAAGGCGAGTCGCTCACGCTCACGCTCGACGACGAGACGCGTGGCGGCCGACTGCACGCGGCCCGCCGAGAGCCCGGGCCCGATCTTTCGCCAGAGAACGGGAGAAACTTCGTAGCCGTACAGCCGGTCGAGAATGCGGCGGGTTTCCTGCGCATCGACGAGAGCGGTGTCGATGTCACGAGTGTTTTCACGGGCCAGCTGGATGGCCTCCCTGGTGATCTCATGGAAAACCATCCGCTTGACCGGCACCGTCGGCTTGAGCACCTCGAGCAGGTGCCAGGCAATGGCCTCACCTTCGCGATCCTCATCAGTTGCGAGATAGAGCTCGTCCGCATTCTTGAGCGCCCGCTTGAGGTCGGCGACCGTTTTCTTCTTCTGGTCGGACACGACGTAATACGGTAGAAAACCGTTTTCGACGTCGATCGAGAACTTTCCGAGCGACCCCTTCTTGAGTTCGGCCGGCAGGTTTTTGGGCTCGATGAGGTCGCGGATGTGTCCTACCGAGGCCTGAACCTCGTATCCGTCTCCCAGGTACTGGGCAATCGTCTTAGCCTTTGCGGGCGACTCGACTATGACCAGCTTCTTCGTGCCAGACACCTGACTCCTTGCTTCTTCGGCTCGCGCCGCTCGTGAAAACAAAACCTCGCCCAGCCTAGGGTCGAATCAATGGTGCTACGCACAGCGGGCGAGGTGACGGGATTCGAGCCCGACACGCACACCATACACACAGAAACATCGGGCCCCGCTGTTTTGCTCCCGATCGGGCTCACCGTCTCACCCGTTCAACCCTCACCCGGTGGCCCGGCGGTGGCCCTCGCGCTCACGTCGAACCCCAGCACCGTCACGCTGGCACGCACCGTGACTATCGCGCCATCCAGGCCACAACCGTGCAGCTTCGCCCCGTTCGCCTTCGCCACGGATGCCGCCGCCTCGCAGGGCACGCCCGGAAGAATGCCGACCGCGACGTCAGCTGCGGCGAGCGCTGCAGCATCCGCCGCACCCGACACCCGCTGCTTCGCCGCGAGCACGATCGAGAGCGGGAGGAGGAGCGAGACCAGCGCCAGAAGCGCGGCAATGATCGCGACCGCGAGGATCGAGCCGGAACCTCGCTCGTTCATCACGCGCCGCCGGCGAGGGCGCAACTCCGGGCCGTGACGGTGATGGCCCCCATCAGGCCACCCACAATCGAGCCAGGAACCGATGCCTGCACGCACAGCATCGCGCCTCG
>JAYTEZ010000191.1:0-10241 GCA_043734805.1 Microbacteriaceae bacterium | reverse complement strand
ACGAGGCCGGCACCGCCCCTGGCGAAGGAGCCGAGGTGCACGAGGTGCCAGTCGGTAGGAACGCCGTCTTCCTTCTCGACCGAATATTCGCACATCGGTGACACCCAGATGCGATTGCGGAAGGTCACCGATCGAATGCTGAGCGGTGTGAAGATGGCTGGACGAGACACGGTTACCTGTCCGAAATCGATTCGAGGAACGAACGCAGTTCTGCCGGACCGACGAAGAGGTGACCGGTCACGCCGAGCGCTTCCGCGCCGTCCACATTGACCTGCTTATTGTCAATGAAGACCATTTGCTGCGGGGTTATTCCGAGTTCGTCCGCGACCTCGACATAGATATCGGCATTCGGCTTGATTTTCCGGAGCTCAGCGCTGATGAACATTCGCTCGAAGAATCGTGCAATGGGGGAGTGCCTGAACGGGCTCGCGAAGTCGAAACCCGCGTTGGAGAGGAGCGCGACGCGCGTGCCACCGGCGTGAAGTTCCGCGATCAGGTCGAAGGTTCGCGGCTCGACACTCAGCCAGCCGGTGAAATCCGCGACCCAGAGCTCGTGGATGGTCGACTCCGGCCATTCGACGCCGAGATCTGCCCCGATCATCTTCCAGTAGTCGCGCACGCTGGTCGTGCCCTGGTCAAGACCGTCGCGGTGCGCCCAGTATGGGCCCCAGAACGACGCAGCCTGAACTCCGGCGACGGACAAAATGTCGGCGCGATCGCGGTCGCTCGGGCTGCGCGAAATCACCTCGCCATAGTCGAAAACCACGACTCGATCGCGGATGGTGAGTGCCATTGTGTCTACCTTTCCAGCATCCAAACTATCGTGAGAGACATGAGCAGCTTTACCCACTGGACTCCGGATGACGCGCGAGAGCTGATCGCAGTGCCCCGGCGCGACGACGACAAGTACTCGCGCGGCGTGCTCGGTGTTGTCACCGGTTCCACCGCCTATCCGGGCGCAGCCGTGCTTGGCGTCGATGCCGCACTGCACACCGGCGTCGGCATGGTGCGCTACCTCGGGCCGGAGCGGCCGACATACTTCGTGTTGCAGCGGCGCCCGGAGACCGTCACGGTCGACGGCCGGGTGCAGGCGTGGCTGGTCGGCTCGGGCATGGATGCGGCGTTGCGCGACAGCGAGACCGCCGCCCGAATGAATACGGCAATGACCGCGGGCCTTCCGACGGTCGTTGATGCCGGCGCGCTCGACCTTCTGAAGGACGCGACAGGGCCGGTGATCATTACTCCGCATTTTCGCGAACTGGCCCGAGTCATCGGAGTGACGAGGGAGCAGATCGCGGCAGATCCCGCGGGCGCGGCGTCGAGCGCGGCGGAGCAGCTCGGTGTAACCGTGCTCCTCAAGGGGCATAGCACCTACATCGCAGCGCCGGACGGCACGCGCCTGGTTGCCTCCTCGGCGCCGGCCTGGCTCGCCACGGCGGGGTCGGGCGACGTTCTCGGCGGGATCCTTGGGGCGCTCGTCGCGACGCACTCGGAGGCCATAGCGGCGGACGGATCGACGCTCGCGCGGCTCGGCGCGACGGCATCCGTTCTGCACGGTCTGGCCGCCGAGGCAGCGAGCGGAGGCGGACCTTTCACCGTTCTCGATCTCGCCGGCAACGTCTCGAGGGTCATCGCGGAGCTGCTCAGCCGGTAGTCGAGATTCGTGGCCGACCCGGCCCCGGCTCCCGGTGGGGATACGCTGGGGAATCATGGCCGCCACCGCACAATCGAGAGTGACGCTGGCCTCATCGGTTCGGGCCATCGCGAGCAGTTCCATCGTGCTGTGGGGCGCCTTCGTGCTCGCTCACCTCTGGCTCGGGATGCTCAATCTCTATGCCCCAGGGCTGCCGCTCGGCGACGTGAGCATCGTCTACAAGTTCTGGACCGACCAGGCGATCGTCGCGAACTACTGGGTCGGAATCGACGGCTCCTGGGTCTACCCGATCCTTGCCCTGGTTCCGATGCTCGTGGCCAGAGCGTTCGGACCCGAGCATTATGCCAGCACCTGGCTCAGTCTCGTCATGGTGCTCGACGCGATCGCCTTCGCGGTGATCACCGGATCGGGCAGAACCCGCCAGAATATCGCCGTCGGCTGGTGGTGGGTCGGTTTTCTGCTGCTGCTCGGCCCCATCGCGCTCGGGCGGATCGACTCGATCACCGTGCCCCTGGCGATCGTCGGTGTGCTGTTGATCGCTGCGCGCCCGAGGGCGGCGATAGTCATTCTGACCATCACGACCTGGATCAAGGTGTGGCCAGCCGCCATCATCGCGGCGATCGTCATCACGGTACGGGCCCGTTTGCTGGTCCTCGCGGCAACCGTCGCCACGAGCGCGTTCATCATCGCCGGTGCCGTCGCCCTCGGCAGCGGTCTCAACGTGTTCAGTTTTGTGACGCAGCAGACCTCACGGGGACTGCAGATTGAGGCGCCCATCACCACGGCGTGGCTTTGGCAGGCCTATGCCGGCGTCCCGAACACCGCTGTGTATTACGACCAGGGAGTCCTCACCTACCAAATGAGGGGCTTCGGCGTCGAAACCGCGAGCACGCTCATGACGCCGCTACTCGCTCTCGTCATGCTGGCGATCACCGCGCTCGCGGTCCTCGCGGTGCGCAACCGGGCCGCCATGCAGGACCTGCTTCCCTCGCTCTCGCTCGCCTACGTCGCCGCGTTCATCGCGTTCAATAAGGTCGGGTCGCCGCAGTACATGACCTGGCTCGCAGTTCCGGTGATCCTGGGCCTCGCCACGAATGCGGCCGGTTACGGCCGGTCGTTTCGCACGCCGGCCATCCTCGCGGCCGTGCTCGCCGCCCTCACCCAGGCCTTCTATCCCTACCTGTACGGGGAGCTTCTCAACCTCAACGTCGTGATGCTCGCTGTGCTGACAGCGAGAAACCTGCTCATCTTCGTGCTGCTCGGCTGGGCGGTAGTCACCCTCTGGAACGCCGCGCGTTCGCGCTCCGACGCGGCGCCCGAGGCGGAAGAGCCTGCGTGGCTGCCCGCTGTCTGGCCGTTCGGCACTCCGCGCGTTTCCGACCAGCGTGACAAGTCTGCTGCGGACGACCCAACGAACTGAACGACCTCACGAACTGAACGAAGGAGACAACCATGTTGGTCGCATTCTCGGTGGCCCCGAGCGGAAGTACTGGCGCTGGCGCCGGCGACTCTGTTCACGATGCCGTGGCGACCGCGGTACGCATCGTGCGGGAGTCCGGCCTGCCGAATCACACCGATTCGATGTTCACCACGATCGAGGGCGACTGGGACGAGGTGTTCGACGTGATCCGACGGGCGACGGATGCCGTGGCAGCCTATGGAACGCGCGTCTCGCTCGTGCTCAAGGCCGACATCCGCCCCGGCCACTCCGGCGAGCTCATCGGCAAGGTCGACCGGCTCGAGCGCGCGATCAACGAGCAGTCCGCCCGAGAATAGTATTTCGTGGGTCGAGTCGGAAGTTGTGGTCATCTCAGGCGATCACAAGTCACCACAAGGCCCGACTCGG
The DNA here is from genome assembly GCA_043734805.1 of Microbacteriaceae bacterium. Taxonomy (GTDB): domain Bacteria; phylum Actinomycetota; class Actinomycetes; order Actinomycetales; family Microbacteriaceae; genus Lacisediminihabitans. The sequence goes on along the minus strand of JAYTEZ010000191.1, from coordinate 6,741 downwards.
CTCAATCGGTCCAAAAGTCAACGGAGGTAATGGCCGAGAGCGCTCAGAAGCTGTTGGGGGCGTCGGTGGAGAGAAGGATGCCATCCTGGATCGCGCGCCTGCGGAGCGCCACCTTGGTGCCGACGTCGATTCCGGCGACCCGATACTTCTCGCGGATTCGCTTGAGGTAGGATTTCGCCGTCTCCTCGGAAATGCTGAGCTGGAAGGCGACCGACTTGACCGGCTCGCCTCCTCCGTACAGTGCCATAACCCGGCGCTCCTGCGCGCTGAGCTTCGGCGCACCGCCGACGTCACCGGCGTTGAGGGCGAGATCGAGTTCTGCGGAGATGAACGATTCGCCCTGTGCGGCCGAGCGGATCGCTTCGACGATCATCTCCGCGTCTTCACTCTTGACCAGGTAGCCGAGAGCGCCAGCGGCGAGTGCTTCACGAACGACATTGGGTTCCGAGTAGGTGCTCATGAGCACGGTCTTCACCCCCGTGGTTTTGAGGGTCGAGATCTTGAGCGAGATCGGAATGTTGTCTTTGAGGTCGAGGTCGAGCAAAACGACGTCGACGGGGAACTCGGAGTGGGTCAGGAGGTCCGGCCAGGTCGGGACAGCCGCGACCACGTTGATGTCGCTCGCGGCGGTCCGGATCCACTCGGTGAGTGCCCCCAGCAGCATCCGGTGGTCGTCGACAAGGGCGAGACGGATGCGGTTGTCTGGTTCGGTCACGGGATTTTCCATTCTTCTGGACTACTTGTTCAGCATGTTATTGGTCGGCCGGGTTGATGACGACGCACTCGATCTCGACACGCAGACTCGAGTTGTGCGTCGAGTCGATAAATCTACCGACCTTGCCGATCGCGTCCCAGGTCGCGGGGTCGACCCGATTGCGCGCAATGTCGGTGGTCGCAATGATGAGGGGAACCGTGATGGTATTCGAGCCGATGTTCGGAATGGCGGTGACCGGACCGAGGGTGAGCGTGGCCGTTGGCGTCGTCTTGCTTGGGTCACTGACCAGGAGCCATACCGCGGCGAGCAGTCCGTCCCGCTGCTTCGGACCGAGAAGGCCCGCGAGGCTTCCGCGGTCGACGAGGGTCACCGACTTACCGAGTTGCTCAGATTCGGTGATGGCGTGGTACAGCCAGGTTTCGCGACGGCCCTCGATGAGGTGCAGGCGAAGCTCCGTTGCCAGGGAAGCCGCTGTCGATGCGGTCTTGGGAGTGAGGGGCAACCGGGTGCGTCCGCTCGACACGGACTCGAGCAACTCCTCAGCGGCGAGGTCGAGCCGAGCGAGCTCCTCGGATGCCAGCATTCCGACCGCAAAGCGAGGAGCGGAAACGGTGCTCTGCACGAGCACGCGATCCAGTTCGAGTTGAACTATGCGCCTGAACCTGCGCACGACGTACAGGCCGAAGAGTGCCGGCATGACTGAGATCGCGACCAGGATCAGCTGTGCGGGAATCGTCGTCGATGTGAGCGGCGTCGTCAGGAGGATGGCCGCGATGAAAACGACTGCGAGAACCGCCACGGCCGCGAGAATTTCCCGCCCGCGTCGCAGGGTCAGGGCGGCGATGAGCCCGAAACCGGTCGAGGCTGACGCGGTGGCGTACGCTCCGACGTTGTGGAGCGGCCAGATCGCGACCAGGTCGAGCGCGACGACGCCGGCCAGGGTAAGGAGAAACGTTGCGTACATCCAGTTCGGCATGTGTTCGCCGCGGGTCGAGATTGCGACCGCAACTCCGGCGATCGCGAGGGCATAGAGGAGCCAGGCGGCGACGGCGGGCAGGATGTTCGGGTAGTCGCCGCTGTGGCTGACGAACATCGTCAGGCCGTAGAGGCCCTGGAGTGCGGCGAGCACGCTCGCACCGACCCCGAGGTAGCCGGTGCCGAGACTCGCTCCGCGCGCGCTCGCCTGCCGCATCGCGCGGCCAGCCGTGGATGTTGCGGGCACCCCTCCGCGATTTCGTTTGCCAAGGATTACGCCGAGCGTGTTCTCCTCCACGCGCGCATACTCACTCATGACGCACCGTCACTCATTTGGGCACCTCGAGCACGACGGTAGTTCCGGCTCCGGGAGACGAGAAAAGGCGGGCGTTGCCCCCGACCTCCTTGAGGCGGGCGACAACGGACTCCTTGAACCCCAGCCGAGCCTCGTCGATGTCCTTGAGATCGAAACCGACACCGGCATCGGTCACCATGGCGCGCACGGTCGATTCGTCGTCGGTGATGGTGACGTGGGCGTCGGTGACACCGGCATGGCGACGCACGTTTTCGAGGCACTCGGCCAGGGCGAGCAGGAAGGCATCGAGCACGTCGCTCGGCAGCAGCACCTGACCCGTTCCATGCCAGCTCACTTCGAGCCCCATGCGACCGAAGCGCTGCTTCACCGACTCGAGTGTCGTTCCCAGAGCTGATTCCTCGACCGGTTCCAGGTTGTAGTCGCCGGAGGACTGGGGCACCGGGCTCGCACCGAGGCGTAACTGTCGCAGGAGCCGCGCATCCTCGCCAGCCTGCTGCTGAAGGGCAGAGGGGGCGACTCCGATGCCGGAGTGGGCGAGGAGGGTGAGGGTGGCAAGTACGGTGTCGTGAAGCAATCGCGCACCCTGTCGACGCTGAGCCTCGGTCTCGCTCGCCTGTCGCTCAGCCCGATGCGCGCGGCCGATGCTGTAGATGCGGCGCGCGGCGCGCGGCACGCTCGCGGTCAGCCAGAAGCCGACGACCGTGGCGAGAACCCAGCCGAGCACGACCGCGGCATCCTGAACCGCGATCACTCCGGGGCCGGGGATTGCGAGCTCGGTGAGCAGCGCTGTCGCGAGAAACGCCACGGTCAGAGTGATAATGCGCGAAATGCTGCTGGTGAGCACAATGGCAAAGGAGGCGATGGCCCCGGCAGCGAGCGGGAGGATCGCGGTGCCGAGCGCGGGGCCGGACGGTCCTCCGATGGGAGGCTGCACCACGATGAGGATACCGAGCCCGGCGGCGAGACCGAGGAAGATCCAGACCAGCGACTGGTTGATTCCCAGGCGGAACTGGCTGAACGCGAGCAACAGAAAAAGCGGCAGGGTGGCCAAATATGTCGTCCAGTGCAGCACGCCGGGCACGGTGAAGCAGAGGAGAGCCACCACGGTCGAACCCAGGCCGATCACCCGGGCAGCGCGCTGCAAAAGCCGATCGCGCTCTTTGGCGATGATTTCCACGATAGTAATAGTCACACACTGCCGCCTAAACCGGGGGTCCGACACCGCCATCGCCGAGAGGCCCTGCGTGTCTTTCCTGCGTCAGCCAGCCTTCCCGGATGCCGTGGCGGCTCAGCAGGATTTTGGTGCCAAGGTCCACCCCGATTTCACGATATTTGCGCCGACCGCGCTTGATGTAGGACTTCACCGTCTCCTCGGTGGTCGCCATGTCACTCGCGACCTCGCGGATCGAGCGACCGGACGCGTAGAGAATCAGGGCGCGTTTCTCCTGAGTGCCGAGCCTCGGATCGGCGGATGCCGTGATGCCGGAGAGGGCCGCTGCCAGGGGTCCATTTTCGTAGCGGCGCCCGACATAGGCGGACTGGATCGCCATGACCAGTTCATCGGCGCTCTCGGTTTTCGGAACGAACGCGAGGACGCCCGCACGGATGGCGCCGTGGATGGAGGACGGATCGGCGTGCCTGCTCATCACGATCGTGCGAGTGCCAGCGGCGCTGAGTACCCGAACCCTGGTGCCGATGGAAATGCTGTCGTCGAGATTGAAATCGAGCACGGCCACATCGACGGGGTATTCATGGTGCGAGAGGAATCCCTGCCAGGTCGATTCGCCGATCACGACCCGGATGCCGAGGCCACGGGCGGCGAGATGGGCGGTGATGCCATCGATGACCAGCCGGTGGTTGTCGACGATGGCAACCCTGATCGCGGCGGTCGGCTCGAGCTTGCTGGTGGAAGTCACCGTTATCCCCCCGGATGGTCGTGCCAACTCTACGGGGACACAGACCATTCCATGCACCAAGCGTGGCTAAAGTGACAGCAACTCGCGTGATCCGTCACGACGCAAGTAGCCGCGCCAGGTGGGGCCCGACGAGGTCATGCTCGATGAGAAAACCGTCGTGGCCGAACTCCGAATGAATGACGACGGCCTGCCCGCCATCGATGTTGGCAGACACGCCGCTCGCGATCGACACCTGGTCCGCGACGGGAAAGAGTCGGTCGCTGTCGATCCCGAGCACGAGGCTCCGCGCTCGCACGAGGGCGAGCGCCGCGGCCACTCCGCCACGATCGCGCCCGATATCGTGCGAGTTCATGGCCTGCACCAGCAGAACGTAGCTGTTCGCATCGAATCGTCTCGTGAACTTGTTGCCATGAAAGTCGAGGTAACTCTCCACCGCGAACTTGCCGGCCGCCCCGAGCGGGCTGATGCTGCTCTGCCAGCTGCGCTGGAAACGGTCGTTGAGCTCGGTGTGCGACCGGTAGTTGAGCAGCGCCATCCTGCGAGCGAGCGAAAGCCCGCGGTACGGCCCATCGCCATCCGCTGCTTCGTAGTATTCGCCGTCTGCGAAGCGGGAGTCCATCTGGATAGCCTCGATCTGCACGGAATTGAGCGCGATCTGGTCGGCACTGCTGATCGAGGGTGCCGCAATGATTGCGACGCGCTCCAGGCGATCCGGATAGCCGATGGCCCACTCAAGGGACTGCATTCCGCCCATTGATCCGCCGATCACCGCCGCCCAGCACCCGATGCCGATGGCGTCGGAGAACGCGACCTGCGCCGCGACCTGGTCTCGAATCGTCAGGTAGGGAAACCTGGCGCCCCATTCGTGGCCGTCGGGTGCCAGGGAGGCAGGACCTGTGCTGCCCTGGCAGCCGCCGAGCATGTTCGGTGCGACCACGAACCACAGGTCGGTGTCGATGTAGTTACCGGGGCCGATGATTCCTGACCACCAGCCGGCGGTCGGATGGCCGGGCCCCGACGCCCCGATGAGGTGGCTGTCTCCGGTGAGGGCGTGCAGCACGAGGATCGCGTTGCCACCGTCTTCGTCGAGTTCGCCCCAGGTTTCATACGCGATCCGACCGGAGGGCAGACTCCCCCCTCGCTCGAAGCCCTGGGCACCGATCGACACGAACCGTCGATCTCCCGGGTGGTCGCCCTCGCGCCAGGCGCCGGTTGCCGGCGGCTTTCCCGCGATTGCCCGAATGTTTGCTTCCGTGACGAAGCTCGAAGGGACCGTGTCCGCGGATGTCTGCCAATCCATGTCTAGGCAAGTATCTCAAGTGCACGAGGGCCCGATGTCATTGTTACGCCATCGGGCCCCTGTGCGACCTCGGTTCTCGACCTCGGGTTCGACCGAAATTCGACGAGCTCGTTCCCCGGCTAAGCGTTGCGGGCTACCGCTGCCACCCCTCGTGCCGCCGCAAAGCCGGCGGAGAGGTCGGCGATGATGTCCTCGATGTTCTCGAGGCCGACCGAGAGCCGCACGAGACCCGGGGTCACGCCAGCGGTCAGCTGCTGCTCAGGGGTGAGCTGGGAGTGCGTCGTCGATGCGGGGTGAATGATGAGGCTGCGCACGTCGCCGATGTTGGCGAGATGGCTGAACAGCGAGACGTTGTCGACGAGCGCGCGCCCGGCATCCACTCCGCCCTTGAGCTCGAACGAGAGCACCGCACCGACGCCCTTCGGCGCGTACTCGTTTGCCTTCGCATACCACGGGCTCGAGGGCAGGCCGGAGTAGTTGACGGAGGCGACATCGTCGTGGTTATCGAGCCACTCGGCGACGGCCTGTGCGTTCTGCACGTGGCGCTCGATGCGCAGGCTGAGGGTCTCGATGCCCTGGATGAGCTGCCACGCGCTCGCAGGGGCGATCGAGGAGCCGAGGTCGCGAAGCAACTGCACGCGCGCCTTGATGATGTAGGCGATGCCGTCGCCGAGCACGGTGGTAAAGCTGGCACCGTGGTACGAGGGGTCGGGCTCGGTGAGGCCGGGGAACTTGTCGACGTTCTTCGACCATTCGAACTTTCCACCGTCGACGATGACGCCGCCGATGACCGTTCCGTGTCCGCCGAGGAACTTGGTGGCGGAGTGCACGATGATGTCGGCACCGTGCTCGAACGGGCGGATCAGGTACGGGGTCGCAATGGTGTTGTCGACGATCAGCGGGATGCCGTTGTCATGCGCGACATCCGCGACCTTACGGATGTCGAGGATGTTGATCTTCGGGTTTCCGATGGTTTCCGCGAAGAAGAGCTTGGTGTTGGGGCGAACGGCACTTGCCCACTCGGCCGCGTCATCCTGGTCCTCGACGAAGGTGGTCTCGATCCCCAGCTTGGCGAGCGTGTACTTGAAGAGGTTGTAGGTGCCGCCGTAGATCGATGATGAGGAGACGATGTGATCGCCGGCCTCGGCGATGTTGAGCACCGCGATGGTTGACGCAGCCTGGCCGGACGCGAGCAGGAGCGCAGCGGTACCGCCTTCGAGGGCGGCGACGCGCTCTTCCACGACGTTCTGGGTCGGGTTCTGGATGCGCGTGTAGATGTTGCCGAATTCGGCGAGCGCGAATAGGTTCTTGGCGTGCTCAGCGCTGTTGAACACATAAGAAGTGGTCTGGTAGATCGGGGTGGCGCGGGCATTCGTGACCGGGTCGGGAGCAGCACCGGAGTGGATCTGTTTGGTCTCGAATTTCCAGGCTGCTGCGGCGTCGGTCATAAGCGGGTTCTCCTTGACGAAAATCGGGTGGCGGGGCGTTCGCTCTTTCGTATGTGATCCTAGGTAGTCGT
>JAYTEZ010000190.1:0-4689 GCA_043734805.1 Microbacteriaceae bacterium | reverse complement strand
AGGATTAACATTCTTAACCGCTGTGGGAACTGTCAGTAAGCGGGAAAAGCTGATCTATTGGCGGGGAACTACAACAGTGTGAGTTGTGCGAACGCTGTGGGATCTATCGGGAAGGCTCACGCTAACGCCAGCTCTTCTCCGAGCAGTTTCCACAGGGTTCGGTCAATTTCGCACAACGATGATCGGCGTTTCGCATAGTTATCCACAGGTTACTCACACTGTGGGAAGAGCCTGCTGCGCTCAACTCTTGTGATAGCGGTGGTTCTGCTTGATGCGACTCGTGAGTTCAGTGACCTGGTTATAGATCGACCGGCGCTCCTTCATAAGTTCGCTGATCTTCTTGTTCGCGTACATAACCGTGGTGTGATCGCGATTGCCGAAGAGCTGGCCGATCTTCGGCAGAGAAAGGTTGGTCAACTCCCGGCAGAGATACATCGCGATCTGGCGAGCCGTTGCAACCGCCTGGGACCGGGAAGAGCCGTACAGGTCGTCGACCGTGAGTTTGAAGTAGGCCGCGGTCTGATTGATGATCTCGACCGGTGAAATCACATTGTCATCATCAAGGGTGATGAGATCCTTCAGCACTGTCTGTACCAGCGCGAGGTCGACTGGCGTGCGATTCAGGCTCGCGAAGGCAGTCACTCGAATGAGGGTTCCCTCGAGTTCGCGGATGTTCGAGGAGACCTTCGTAGCCATGTACTCGAGGATCTCCGCGCTCACCTGGAGTTTCTCGCTCTGCGCCTTCTTGCGAAGGATCGCGATGCGAGTCTCGAGGTCAGGGGCCTGCACGTCGGTGATCAGGCCCCATTCGAATCGCGACCGCATCCGATCTTCAAATCCGGTGAGCGCTTTGGGTGGCAGGTCGCTGGTGATCACCACCTGCTTGTTGTGATCGTGCAGGGTATTGAAGGTGTGGAAGAAGGCTTCCTGGGTCTCGACGGCTCGCTGGAGGAACTGGATGTCGTCGATGAGAAGAATATCGATCTCGCGATAGCGGGATTGGAAGACGGATGCCCTGTTGTTCGCGATCGAATTGATGAAGTCGTTGGTGAACTCTTCCGAGCTGACGTAGCGCACCCGTATGCCGGGGTAGAGGCTCTCGGCGTAGTGCCCGATTGCGTGCAGGAGATGGGTCTTACCCAGCCCGGAGTCACCGTAGATGAAGAGCGGGTTGTAGGCCTTGGCCGGTGCTTCCGCGACAGCAACGGCAGCCGCGTGGGCGAACCGGTTGGAGCTACCGATGACGAAGTTATCGAAGTTGTATTTAGGGTTCAGCCGTGAGTCGGCGCGACGAGGGTTGGTCAGTGTCGGCGACTCAACTGGTGCCGGAGTCGGAATTGACTGTTCGATGTAGGGCTGCTCCACGGTGGTTTCATTGGGATGGCCGAGAGCATCGTGGGCGATCTCGGGGTTGACCACGATGGCGAAGTTGCTCACCGAGTGGTCCTCGTCGAGGCCGGTAATGGCATTGAGCAGCGGAAGGCGGATGCGCTGCTCGAGCATGCCACGAGTGAGATCGTTGGGCACTTCGAGGTAGAGCGTGCCGGCCATGACCCCCTTCGGCTCAACAAGGCTGAGGAATCCCTGCAGTTGCGGGGTTATTCGCTCGTCACCGCGAAGACTGGACAGCACGGACCTCCAGATTTCCCGGGTTGGATCCGCGGTCTCTGTCATGATTTCCTCGCTGCCGATGGGGTGAGTTACTCACAGGGTTATCCACCGTCTGTGTAGTGACACCACCTTAGTTTGTGACGGCATGTCGCTGCCACGCAAAGATTTAAAGTGTGTGGATAATGCGCGACAGGCCCTCAGAGTTTGACCGCAGCCGATTAAGACCGTATTTTTAATCAGTTGACCTCAGCCTGACGGCTAACCTTCACTCCCCTGGCTTCCGATGCTCTTTTTGGGCTGGCCCTGTGGAGTTCCAACGCGTGGAGACATGAATTATGAGCAAGAGAACTTTTCAGCCCAACAACCGGCGCCGCTCCAAGGTGCACGGATTTCGTTTGAGAATGCGCACCCGCGCCGGCCGCGCCATCCTCGGCGCGCGTCGCCGCAAGGGACGCATCGAACTGTCCGCGTAGTTTCGCGACGTGTTGGCCAGAGCCAACCGGCTCGTTCGGGCCGAGGACTATCGACGCCTGGTGCGTCGGGGTCGTCGCATTTCCACCCAACACGCGATTGTCTATGTCAGCCAGGTTGATTCGGGGGAAAAGGCGAGGTTTGGTTTTATCGTCCCCAAAACCGTCGGGATCGCGGTGAAGCGCAACCTCGTCAGGCGGCGACTCAAAGCGGTCAGCCGCGAATCCATCGGATTTCTAGCCCCGGGCACGGAGGTCGTGATCAGGGCATTGCCAGGCGCAGCGCAGGCAAGCTGGGCTACTCTGCGTTCTGAGATTTCGGATGTTTTGAACGGAAGGGTGAGGCGAGCGTGAATCGATTCCTGTCGTTCGTGCTCCTGGTTCCGCGCAATGTTTGCGTTCTGGTATTGCGGCTCTACCGAGCAGTCATTTCGCCTCTCTACGGGGATGTTTGTCGTTACTACCCTTCATGTTCCTCGTACGCACTGCAGGCAATTCAGCAGTACGGAGTTGTCCGCGGAAGCTGGATGGGTTCACGCAGGATTGCCCGCTGTCACCCCTGGGCAGCTGGTGGTGTGGACGATGTGCCGCAGCGGACTGTTCAAAAATACGCTGTGACACGCTTTGGTTTCGTTGTGAACCCGGGCTTTTCAGCAGCACAGCGTCACGGAAAGGCGAGCTAACCATGGGTATAATTGACACCATTCTTTGGCCCATCAAGTGGGTCGTCGAGCTGCTGCTCGTCGCGTGGCATGAGTTATGGTCATTTCTTGGGCTCGACCCCAATTCCGGTTTAACCTGGGTGCTGTCCATTGTCGGACTGGTGCTCGTCATCCGGGCCGCGTTGATTCCCATCTTCGTGCGTCAGATCAAGAGCCAGCGTCGCATGCTCGAGGTGGCACCGCATCTTAAAAAAATCCAGGATAAGTACAAGGGTAAAAAAGACCAGTTCTCTCGTGAGTCGATGTCTCGCGAGACGATGGACTTGTACAAGAAGACCGGCACCAACCCGCTGAGCTCATGTCTTCCGCTTCTTTTACAGATGCCGATCTTCTTCAGCCTGTTCTCCGTGCTGCAGAACGCACAGCACGAGTTGGTCGGCGTAGGCCTCCTCAACGCACGGCTGTCAAAGTCCTTCGGAGAGTCCGTGCTTTTTGGGGTGGCGCCCCTCAAGCTCGCCATCAGCACGGCCGGCGGCAACGTCGCGGTCATCGTCATCGCGGTCATCATGGTGATCCTGATGACCGGTTCCCAATTCATTACGCAGCTGCAGATCATGTCTAAGAACCAGTCGGCCGAGATGAAGGCCAGCCCAATGTTTAAGCAGCAGCGCATCCTGCTGTACCTGCTCCCCCTCGTCTTCGCCTTCTCGGGGTTTACCTTCCCGCTCGGCGTGATGTTTTACTGGCTGGTCTCGAATTTCTGGACGATGGGGCAGCAGTTTCTGGTCATTCGCAACATGCCAACCCCCGGCAGCGAAGCGGCACTCTCCCGGGAAGCTCGCATCGCGAAGAAAGCCCAACGCCGCGGTTTCGTAGTCATAGAAGATTCTCCCGATCCGGTGGAGGAGCCAAAGCAGACCCAACGAGTGCAGCCGGTGAACTCAAAGAACCGCAAGAAGAAACCCGGCGGCAAGAAGTAATACCCCTCCCCCGAGAAAGAGAGCACTCCAGTGGCAGAATCAAACCCCGACCTCGAGATCGATCTGGTCGACGCGGCCAGCACTGAAGCCGTCGACGTTCCCGCCAACGAGGCCGAGCCGAGCCGATCGAGGGGACAGCTCGAAGAAGAAGGCGACATCGCCGCCGACTACATCGAGGAACTACTCGACATCACCGATCTCGACGGTGACATAGACATTGATGCACGTGACGGCCGCGCTTACCTCTCAGTGAATTCCAGTCAGGAGAGCAACCTGCGACTCCTCTCCAGGCCCGAGACGGTTAATGCCCTGCAGGAGCTGACTCGGATCGCGGTACAGACGAAGACCGGGGTCTTTTCACGGCTCATTCTGGACGTCGGCGGATCACGGCAGGCGCGCGAGGCGGAGCTTGCCCAGTTGGTCGACCGCGCCGTCGACCGCATCGAAGGCGGGGCACAATCCGCCGCTTTGCCACCGATGTCGTCCTACGAACGTAAACTTGTGCATGATCTGGTCGGCTCGCGCGGTTTTGTTTCGGAGTCCGAGGGCGAAGGCTCGGACCGCCACACAGTCATCACCCGGTCATAGTTTCACGTGAAACATTCGCGTGTCTGATTCCCTGGTCTCTTCCGAACTTGAGGCAGAGCCGTCGGTTGCAGCGGCACTGTTCGGGCCGCGCATCGAACTCGCGCGTGCGTATAGCGGTGATCTCGCACGACAGGGAGAGGAACTGGGTCTGATTGGACCGCTCGAGATCCCTCGCCTCTGGAGCCGCCACATTCTGAACTGCGCTCTGCTGGCTCCACTGCTGAAGCCCGGGCGTGTTGGCGATATCGGGAGTGGCGCTGGTCTGCCGGGAATAGTGCTGGCCATCGCGCGTCCGGATGTTCAGCTGATCCTGATCGAACCGATGGAGCGTCGGGCGGAGTGGTTGCTGCAGGAGGCCGCCGGCCTCGGCCTCGATAA
>JAYTEZ010000189.1:0-1710 GCA_043734805.1 Microbacteriaceae bacterium | reverse complement strand
TGGGGATCGTGCAGGAGCGCCGAGCCGAGCTGAGCGCGCTCGCGCGTAAGTATGGCCCGAGCCTCACCGAGACGATCGACTACCTCGATTCCGGCAGTGCACGATTGCTTGAGCTGGACAATGATTCCGCTCGCATCGATGGTTTGCACGTCGAAGTGGACGCCGACCGCGCCCGAATCGTGGATCTCGCGGCGCGACTGAGTGATGTTCGACGCGGGTATGCCATCCGGTTTTCAGAGCAGGTCACTGCGGAGCTTGGGGCGCTCGCAATGCAGAACGCGAGACTCGTCGTCGAGGTCACCGATCGCCCGGACTACGGCCTGACCGGCAAAGACGCCGTGTCGATTCTCCTCACGGCACACCTCGGCGCCGAGCCTCGGCCGCTCGGTCGAGGCGCATCCGGTGGCGAGCTATCCCGCGTCATGCTGGCCATCGAGGTGGTCATCGCCGGCAGCGACCCGGTGCCGACCTTTATCTTCGATGAGGTGGATGCCGGTGTTGGCGGGGCATCCGCGATCGAGATCGGGAGGCGCCTCGCGCGACTCGCCCGCACGGCACAGGTGATCGTCGTCACCCACCTCGCCCAGGTTGCCGCGTTTTCGACGAACCATCTCCGCATTGTGAAAGACGGCGAGGGAGCCGTTACCGCGAGCAGCGTGCAGCAATTGCACGGCGAGGAGCGGATCGCGGAAATGGCCAGGCTGCTCTCCGGCCTTCCCGACTCCGCGAGCGGGCTTGAGCACGCGCGAGAACTCATCGACACCGCACGTGCTCTCGACACTTCGTCAAGTGCGGTGCCGTCAAGTGCGGTGCCATCAAGCACGGTGACGGCAGTGCCTGGCTCGTTGGGCGGTTCGGGGTCACACTAGCCTGGCGGTGTCGGCGGTTATGTCCGGCGGTGGCCGCTGCCCGGTGATAAGCTGCAAACCCGTGGTGGTCAAACATAGCGCGGACATAACTAAACACATTTTCGTCACCGGCGGTGTCGTTTCGAGTCTCGGTAAGGGGCTCACGGCAGCCAGTCTCGGTAACCTTCTGACGGCCCGTGGTCTTCGCGTCGTCATGCAGAAGCTCGACCCATACCTGAACGTCGATCCGGGGACCATGAATCCGTTCCAGCACGGCGAAGTGTTCGTGACGGACGACGGTGCGGAGACCGACCTCGACATCGGCCACTACGAGCGCTTCCTCGATATCAACCTCACTCAGGCCGCCAACGTCACCACCGGGCAGATCTACTCGACGGTCATCGCGAGAGAGCGGCGTGGCGAGTATCTTGGCGATACCGTGCAGGTGATTCCGCACATCACCGACGAGATCAAGCGTCGGATGCGGCTGCAGGCATCAGACGACAACAAGCCTGACGTGATCATCACCGAGGTCGGTGGCACCGTCGGCGACATCGAGTCCCTGCCATTCCTCGAAGCTGCCCGCCAGGTGCGGCACGAGATCGGTCGCTCCAACTGCTTCTTTGTGCACGTTTCGCTCGTGCCGTACCTCAGTGCGTCCGGCGAACAGAAGACCAAACCGACCCAGCACTCCGTCGCAGCGCTGCGCTCGATCGGTATCCAACCGGATGCCATTGTGCTCCGGTCCGACCGGCCGGTGCCCGAAACGATGAACCGCAAGATCGCGCTCATGTGCGACGTCGACCCGGAAGCCGTGGTCAACGCCATCGACGTTCCGAGCATCTACGACATCCCGACAATG
>JAYTEZ010000188.1:0-5962 GCA_043734805.1 Microbacteriaceae bacterium | reverse complement strand
CGAGAGCACGGCAGCGTCATCAACGATGCCGACGAATTCGAGCAGGGCCATGCCGCGTTCGATCGACGAGCGCTCTTCCCGGCCGTGCCGTGGCACGCGCAGCAGTGCCCCAAGGACGCTCGTGCGGTGGCGGGCGTCGAGACCCACCACGACGTTCTCGAGCGCGGTCATCTCGCCGAACAAACGGATGTTCTGGAAGGTACGCGCGAGCCCAAGGCGGGTGATCTTGTGGCGCTGGCGACCGAGCACCGACTGTCCCTCGAGCAGAACCTGGCCGCTTGTCGGCTTGTAGACCCCGGTCATTGCGTTGAAGCAGGTGGTCTTGCCAGCACCATTCGGACCGATCAGTCCGAGGATCTCGCCACGCTTGATGTTAAACGAGACATCGTCGAGGGCGACGAGGCCGCCGAATTTCACGGTCAGGTTTTTGACCTCCATGATGTTCTCGCCGAGGTTGACCGCGATGTCGCGCTCCGACGCTGCGGCTTCGGCCACCGCTGCATCAACGTCAACGTCGACGTGGAGGGCGGCCACTGCCGCCCCCTCCACAGGAACGCCCTTCTTCTCTGTCGTCATCGAGCCGCTCCCTTGCCCGCAACCCGCTGGTAGGCGAGCCGACCGTAGGCCAGAAGCTTCTGGCGAGCGGGCAACATCCCCTGGGCGCGGAAGATCATAATCACGACGAGCGCGATCCCGAAGATCAGGTACTTGTAGGGGGCGATCGCCGTGAAGCGCAGCGGAATATATGCCACGATCGCACCCCCCAGGATCGCACCGACCTTGTTGCCGGCGCCACCCAGAACGACGGCGGCAAGGAACAGGATGGAGGTCTGCACGTCGAACTTCTGATTGTTGACGAAGCCCACCTGACCGGCGAAGAGCGCCCCGGAGAGTCCACCGACCGACGCACCGATTGCGAATGCCCACACCTTGTATTTGAAAGTCGGGACGCCCATGATCTCGGCTGCATCCTCGTCCTCACGAATGGCGACCCAGGCGCGGCCGACACGGCTTCGCTCGAGGTTGCCGGCGAGCAGCAGAACGATGATGATGATCGTCAGGGTGAGCCAGTACCACGGCGTGCCGTTCGAGTTCGCGAATATCGGCGAGCCGTCGGCTTCCGTTCCCGGCGGATGACCGACGTTCTGGAACCCGACCTGGCCCTTCATGGCTGGGATAATCGTGGCGAGGATGCGCACGATCTCACCGAATCCGAGCGTCACGATCGCGAGATAGTCGCCCCGCAGGCGAAGGGTCGGCACTCCGAGCATGACACCGAAGAACATCGTCACCGCCATTGCCACCGGAATGGTCCACAGGTACGGGATGTGGACGAACGGTGAATCGGGGCTTGTGAGCATGGCGGCGGTGTACGAGCCGACCGCGAAGAAGGCGACGTACCCGAGGTCGAGCAGACCGGCGTACCCGACCACCACATTGAGGCCGACGGCAATGAGGGCGAAGACCGCCATGCTGAAGCAGGCGAGCGGCCAGTCGTTGCCGGGTTCCGTTGAGAGGAACGGCAGATTGAGCACCGGGAGCGCGTAGGCGAGGATGAGCACGAGGACGAGGAATCCCCATTGCTGCGGCCTGCGCAGTCGATTCCACCTGTCGCTCACCGGCTGGAACCAGCCGCCCTTCTTCGTGCGACGGGACTCGCGGTCCACCGCCTCCTTGGCTGATTCGGCATCCGGCATCAGGGTCGGGCCATCTATGGTGCTCATGCTCTAGTCCTTCCCATCGACGTACCGAGAACTCCCGTCGGCTTCACCAGCAGAACCAGCACGAGCACAACGAAGGCGACAACATCCGTCCATTGTGAGTTGCCGAGGAGGATCTGCCCGTAATTGCCGATCAAACCGAGCAGAAGTCCACCGAGCAGCGCGCCCCGAACGTTTCCGATTCCGCCAAGCACCGCCGCGGCGAACGCCTTGATACCGAGCACAAACCCGCCGCTGTACTGCACGCCGGACGGGATCTTCATGACGTAGAAGAGGGCAGCCGCGCCGGCCAGTAACCCGCCGATGACGAAGGTCGTGACGATGATGCGCTCACGGTTGACGCCCATGAGCGTCGCGGTGTCCGGATCCTGCGCCACGGCGCGGATGCCGCGGCCCGTGCGCGAGCGCCGGATGAACTGGTCGACGGCGACCATCATGACCACCGCGGCGATCACGATGATGAGCTGCTGGCTGTCGACAATCGTGCCGAACACATCGAAGACCGGGGTCGGAATGAACATCGTCACGGCGGGCTCTGGATTCGGGCCGCGAACGAGGAAGATGGTGTATTGGATCGCGAACGAGGCGCCGATCGCGGTGATCAGAAACGCGAGTCGCGGGGCGTTCCGCTTTCTCAGCGGCCGATAGGCGATGCGCTCAAGTGCAAGAGCGGTGAGGGCCGACGCGATCATTCCCACGATCAGCGCAAGAAGCAGATCCCCAACGATCGCCATTGCGGAGAGGTTCGGAGCCGACGGCCCAAACCCAAGCGCGGCGAGGGTGAAAACCACCCCGTAGCAGCCAACGATGAAGACTTCGGAGTGGGCGAAGTTGATGAGATTCAAGACGCCATAGACGAGCGTGTAACCGAGAGCAACGAGGCCGTAGATCGCACCGAAGGTGAGGCCGTCGAAGGTTGCGCTCCAGAAATTCTGGATGAGCGACGGAATGTCGAAGGTGATCCAGCTGTCATCCGTGGACAACTGGAGAAGAAACATGGGGAGCAAGTGGGCATCCTCGTCTGGAGAGCCTGCGCCATCGGGGCTCAGGCGGGTAGCCAATGGTGAAGAGAAGGATGTCGTGGGGCTGGCGCACGCAGCGCCGGCCCCACGACATTCAGGTGAGGCTGTGTTACTTGCCGATCACTCCGATGGGAACGATCTTTCCGGCGTCGACCTTGTAGCCGTAAACGGCGGGCGTCGCGAGTTCGCCGGTGGCATCCCACTTGTAATGCTTGCTCAGGCCGTCCGCGTCATAGGACGTGACCCAGCTGAGCAGGTCGGGGCGCGTGACCTTGCCCTTGTCGATACCCGCGAGGAGTATGGTCGCGACATCGTAGCCCTCGATCGAGTAGGTACCGGGCTCGGCGTTGAAGGCCTTTTTGTAGGCGCTCTGGAAGCTCGGAATCAGTTCTCCCGGGATACACGGGCAGGTGAAGTAGGCGTTGCTCGATGCGTCGCCGGCCAGCTTGATGAACTGGTCATCCTTAGCGCCATCCGGTCCGATGAACGTTCCCTTGAATCCCTTCGTGACGAGCTGCTGGTCGAAAGGTGCACCCTCGGCGTAGTAGCCCGCGAAGTAAACGGCATCAGCCTTCGAGTTGATGATCTTGGAGACCACCACGGAGAAGTCCTTCTGGCCGGTGGTGACCTTGTCGCTTCCGACCATCGCCGAACCCAGGCCCGCCCTCGTTGCGTCGGCGAGGCCGATGCCGTAGTCCGAATCATCCTGAACCAGGAAGACCTTCTTGCTCTTCAGCGTGTCGGTCGCGAACTTGGCCGCTGCCGGTCCCTGAACGCTGTCATTTCCGAGCCCACGGAAGAATGTCTTCCATCCGTTCTTGGTCAGGCCGGGGTTGGTGGCCGAGGGGGTGATGTGAACGAGGCCCTTCTGTTCGAAGATGTTACCGGTCGCTTTCGACTCGCCCGAGAACGGCAGGCCGACAACGCCGATGATATTGGGCTCGTTGACCACCTGGGTTACCGGACCGGTGGCCTTGGTCGGGTCACCCTCGGTGTCAAACTTGCTGAATTGCACCTGGCAGCCCTTGTTGGCCTCATTGTGCTGGGTGATGGCAAGCTGAATGCCGTTATAGATATTGATACCAAGGGAAGCGTTCGCGCCGGTCTGGGCGCCAATGTAGCCGATGGTGACGGTCGAGGCGCAGGTGGCCTTTCCGTCGCCAGCGGGGAGAACCGCATTCGGTGGCGTATCAATTTTGGTCAGGGCGGGGAGATCGATTTTCGCGCTCGACGGGCCGGTGTTCGTACCCGTGGGGGCCTGATTCGCGCAGCCTGAGACCAACAGTCCCAGGGTTGCGGCGACGGCCAGACTGACCACTATTCGTTTTTGATACATGTCTTCGATTCTGCCTTCCATGCTGTAACGCGGCGAGGCTGCACAATAGCGGCCCCGTACTTGGCGAATGGTGTCCCGATACTACAGCGCGCATCAGGAACCGGACGGGAAAGCATGACACTCGTTACCTACCTTCACCCTGTTGGAATCGCAGACTCCAGCCACCTAACCGCCGATGACCTGACGCACGAGGGGGACGCCGGGGCGATAGGCGAGGTGCACATAGGTCGGCGCGTCGAGCACCACCAGGTTCGCCCGCTTGCCAACAGCAACCACGCCGACATCGTCTCGCCAGAGAGCACGAGCACCACCGGCGGTTCCCGACCAGAGCGCTTCGGCCGGAGACATCCGCAGCTCCCGCACGGCGAGGGCGATGCAGAACGGCATGGATGAGGTGAAGCTCGAGCCCGGGTTGCAGTCGGTGGCGATCGCGACGGTCGCACCCGCATCGAGGAGGCGGCGGGCATCCGGATAGGGCTGCCGCGTCGAGAATTCTGCCCCCGGCAGCAGGGTAGCGACGGTCGAGGCGCCAGCCAGAACGTCGACGTCGGCGTCGGTCAGGAAGGTGCAGTGGTCGACGCTCGCGGCCCCGAGTTCCACCGCGAGGCGGACACCACCGGATTCCGCGAGCTGGCCGGCGTGCAGGCGCGCGCCAAGCCCCCGCGCCTGACCCGCGGTAAGAATGGCACGCGCCTGGTCAACGCCGAAGGCACCGACCTCGCAAAACACATCGATCCAGCGGGCGTGGGGAGCGCAGGCATCCAGCATTGCGCCCGTGACGAGATCGACGTAGCCGGCCGGGTCGCCCGCGAACTCCGCGGGCACCACGTGAGCACCGAGATAGGTTGTCTCGCTCGTGAGCTGACCGGCAATTCGAAGCAGCCGCTCCTCATCGGTAACGGTAAGCCCGTAACCGCTTTTGATCTCGACCGTCGTCGTGCCCTGGGCCCGCATTTCGGAGATCAGACGCCGAGCGTTGTCGTGGAGAGCGGTAGCCGACGCCGCACGGGTGGCCGCGACCGTGCTTCGGATGCCGCCGGCGGAATACGACTGGCCGGTCATCCGGTGCTCGAATTCTTCTGTCCGGTTGCCGGCGAAGACCAGATGGCTGTGGCTGTCAACGAAGCCGGGGATCACGCATGCGCCCGCCGCGTCGATGCGCTCATCGGCATCCGGTGCGTCGGCCGAGTCGCCAACCCAGCCGATGACGCCGTGCTCGAACACCACCGCCGCACTGGAGCGCTCGGCCGTGAGCGGGCCGCGTTCCGGGTCATTCGTGACCAGCAGTCCAATGTTGTCGATGATGGTGCTGGTCATGCGCGCAGCCCCAACCCCGCGGCGATTTCCAGCACGCAGAGGGCGACAAGGCGAACGGTGCGGCCGTCCGGACTGTCAGCCGCCCAATCGACCTCGACGAAATCGACGGATTCGACCGCGGGATGGGCACCGGCTGCGCGCGCCGCCGCGCGGAGCTCCCAGGCGCTGATGCCTCCTGGGACCGAAGCCGGGCACGCGGGAGCCACCGAACGGTCGCAGACATCAACGTCGAAATCGACGTGGATCGGCCCACCGGCAGAACCGGCGAGCTCGAACGCCTCCGCCATGACGTCGGTCATCGGTCGGCGGTGAAGCTCATCGCGATGGATGACGGTGATTCCGTAGTCGGCGGCGCGAGCGGAATAGTCGGCGGAGTTGGCGAAGTCGGCGATCCCGATCTGCACGACGCGGTGTGCGGCAAGCCCCGCCTCGATGAGCCGCCGAACCGGGGAGCCGTTACTCACACCGTCGCGAAGGTCGTGGTGCGCATCGAGCGTCACTAGTCCGGCGCTTGGGAGGCGGTTACCCCAGGTGCCCAGCGCGGTCGGCACGGTTGCGGCGTTGTC
>JAYTEZ010000187.1:0-5244 GCA_043734805.1 Microbacteriaceae bacterium | reverse complement strand
GGGTTTGCGGCGCGGTACGAACGCCGGATCGGCGACAACCATCACCACGTTGTGTGCTCGCGCTGCGACGCCATTGCCGATGTGGACTGCGTGCACGGCGCGGCACCCTGTCTCACGCCAAACGACGCGAGCGGCTACATCCTGCGCACCGCAGAGGTTACATTTTGGGGTTTCTGCCCCGACTGCCAACAGGCTCAATCACCGCAACAAGAAATCAAGGAGATAACGTGACGGACCCCACCACCACCCAGACCGGAACACCGGTTTCGAGTGACGACCATTCGCTGACCGCCGGCAACGACGGCGTTACAGCACTCCATGACCGCTACCTGGTCGAGAAGCTGGCTCAGTTCAACCGCGAGCGCATCCCGGAGCGCATCGTTCACGCCAAGGGCGGCGGAGCGTTCGGCACCTTCGAGGTCACCGAGGATGTCTCCCGGTACACCCACGCGGCGGTATTCCAGCCGGGTGCGTCCACCGAGACGCTGCAGCGCTTCTCCAGTGTTGCTGGCGAGCAGGGCAGCCCGGACACCTGGCGCGACGTTCGCGGGTTCTCCGTGAAGTTCTACACCACGGAGGGCAACTACGACATTGTCGGAAACAACACCCCGGTGTTCTTCATCCGCGATGGCATCAAGTTCCCCGACTTCATCCACTCGCAGAAGCGCCTTCCAGGTTCCGGCCTGCGAAACGCGGACATGCAGTGGGACTTCTGGTCGCTGTCGCCGGAGTCGGCACACCAGGTGACCTACCTGATGGGTGACCGTGGCCTGCCCCGCTCCTGGCGGGAGATGCCCGGGTTCGGTTCGCACACCTACCAGTGGATCAATGCCGCTGGCGAGCAGTTCTGGGTCAAATACCACTTCGTCTCGAACCAGGGCAACATCCAGATGGAGGGCACAGAGGCTGAGCTGATCGCCGGTTCGGACGCCGATTATTATCGCCGCGACCTCTACGAAGCAATTGCCTCAGGAAACTTCCCATCCTGGGATGTTTACGTGCAGGTCATGTCGTTCGACGACGCCAAGACGTACCGGTTCAACCCGTTCGACGTCACCAAGGTGTGGCCGCACGCGGATTACCCGCGGATCAAGGTCGGCACGCACACGCTGAACCGCAACCCGGAGAACTTCTTCGCACAAATCGAGCAGGCCGCGTTCTCGCCCGCGAACACCGTTCCGGGAATCAGCATCAGCCCGGACAAGATGCTCATGGCTCGCGTCTTCTCCTACCCGGACGCGCAGCGTTACCGCGTCGGCGCCAACTACAACGAGATCCCGGTTAACGCTCCGAAGACCGCTGTGCACAGCTACACGCAGGATGGCGCCGCACGCCATGGCTTCAAGCCGGCGTCGGTTCCGGACTACGCCCCGAACTCGTTCGGTGGACCGGTTGCGGATGCCGCAGCGGCAGGCGAGGGCGGCTGGGAGAGTGATGGCGAACTCGTACGCACGGCTGCGACCCTGCACTCCGAGGACGACGACTTCGGCCAGGCCGGAACGCTCTACCGCGAGGTCTTTGATGACGCGGCAAAGGAGCGTTTTCTTGGGACCATCACCGGCGCCGTCGGGGGCGTTCAGAATGCGGGAATCAAGGAGCGCGCCATCCAGTACTGGACGAGCGTGGATGCAGGGCTCGGCGCGAAGTTGCGAGCGAATCTTCAGGCGTCGGGCGAGACGGCGAACGAGGCGGCCGAGTATGTCGGAGTAGCCGAGTAATCCACCGCTGTCAGGAATACGCCCGGTCCCCAACGAGGGCCGGGCGTATTGCTGTCTCTCCACCCGCCCCGCGGCCGCCGCCTCCCCGCCGCGCGCCCTCACGAAAACGCAGGAGATTCACCTCGAATCCGCGTAAATCGACGTGATGAGTGCGTTTCATGGTGAATCTCCTGCGTTTTCGTGAAGGCGGTGCGGGGCGGTGCGGGCTACAGGCGGCCGGCGGCCTTGAGCGCGATGTAGCGATCGGCGAGGGCCGGCGGCAGGTCCGCAGGCGCGCCGGTGACGACATCCGCCCCGAGCTGGCGGATGGCGGTTGAGACCCGCGTCGTGTCGAGCATGGCCCGCTCAGCCGCCGCCGCCCGGTATACCGCGTCGCGATTCGAGCGCTCGTGACTCGCCTGCAGTATGGACGGGTCGGTGACCGAGGCCACGACGACGGTGTGCTTGCGGGTGAGCTGCGGCAAAACGGAGAGCAGCCCACGGGACGCGCCCGCAGAGTCGATCGAGGTCATCAGCACGACGAGCGCATGATGGCTCGTCACCGAACGGACCAGGCTCGGCACGACCGACCAGTCCATTTCGATGAGCTCAGGATCGATCGGTGCCATGACGTTGACCATTCGGGAGAGCAGCTCTGGCCCGGTCGCGCCCTGCACTCGGCCGCGCACGCGACGGTCGTAAATCACGACGTCGATGCGATCGCCCGCACGCGTCGCGAGCGCGGCGAGAAGCAACGACGACTCGAACGCCGTATCGATGCGAGGCTCGTTTGCGATCCTGGCCGCGGAGGTGCGCCCGCTGTCGATGATGATGACGACGCGGCGGTCGCGTTCCGGTCGCCAGGTGCGAACGACGATATCGCTGCGCCGGGCGGTGGCCCGCCAGTCGATCGAGCGAACATCGTCCCCGCGCACGTATTCGCGCAGGCTGTCGAATTCGGTACCGTGGCCGCGGATCATGACGCTCGTTCTGCCATCGAGCTCCCGCAGGCGAGCCAGCCGCGACGGCAAATGCTTCCGCGAGTTGAACGGCGGCAGCACCCGGATCGCGCCAGCCAGGTCGATCGATGCCTGGCGAGCGAGCAGGCCAAGAGGGCCGAAAGAGCGAACCGTCACCTGCGCGGCTCGCCGTTCGCCGCGACGGAACGGGGTGAGTTGCGTGGTAATCGCCCGGCGCTCACCCACCGGCACGCTGATTCTCGCCCGGGTGGGGCTCGCACCCGCCGAGGGTTGCCAACCATCCCGAATGATGCCATGTACCCGGCGTCGGCCGGCGTTCGTGACAAGGAGAGTGGATGACGCGGTCTCGCCGAGCCGGAGCCGCTGCGGAAGCTCTCGCTCAAGAACGAGACCGCGGGGAGACCCCGCGAGAACCAGGTCGACGACGCCGACGACGATGACGAACAGCAGCCAGAGCAGCAGCCAGACTGGGTCGCCGAGCACGACCAGCGGCAGGACGCCGAGCGCGACGAGCGCCACATACCAGCCGGACCACGCCATCAGAGCCTCCCCGCCATCCGCCGAACTGCCATCGTTAGATCGGTACCTGCACCTGCTGCACGATGGAGCGCAGGATCGCGTCGGGCGACACACCCTCGAGTTCGGCCTCCGGGCGGAGCCGAATGCGGTGCCGCCAGACCGGGAGCACCATGGCCTGCACGTGATCGGGGGTGATCGAATCAAACCCGTTGAGCCAGGCCCAGGCCTTCGCCGCGCTGAGCAGCGCGGTCGTGCCTCTCGGACTCACGCCGAGCTGCACCGACGGGCTCTGCCGGGTACCGCGGGCAAGATCGACGATGTACGACAGCAGATCCGTGCTCGCGCGTACCCTGCCGACGTCGGCCTGTGCCGCGTCGAGTTGGGTCGCATCGAGCACAGCGGTGACGCCGGCGGCCTCGAGGTTTCGCGGGTTGAAGCCGGCAGCACTCCTCGTGAGTACCTCGACCTCGTCGGCGCGCTCGGGGATGTCGAGCACGAGCTTGAGCAGGAAGCGGTCGAGCTGCGCTTCGGGCAGCGTGTATGTCCCCTCGTATTCGATCGGGTTTTGGGTCGCCGCGACGATGAACGGGACGGGCAGCTGGCGGGTCTCCCCGTCGACGCTGACCTGACGTTCTTCCATTGCCTCCAGCAACGCCGACTGCGTCTTGGGGGGCGTGCGGTTGATCTCATCGGCGAGCAGGATATTGGTGAAGACAGGGCCTGCCCTGAAGTCGAACTCGCCGGACTTCGCGTCGTACACGAGCGACCCGGTCACGTCTCCCGGCATGAGATCCGGCGTGAACTGCACACGTTTGGTCTCGAGCTGAAGCGCGCGGCTGAGCGTGCGCACGAGCAGTGTCTTAGCGACTCCCGGAACACCCTCGAGGAGCACGTGCCCGCCAGCCAGCAGGGCGATGATGAGCCCGGTAACGGCTCCGTCCTGCCCGACGACGGCCTTGCCAACCTCAGTACGCACTCGTGCGAACTGTTCGCGAAGGGCCGATGAGGAGCTCTGGGCGTTGTCGGTCATGCGTTCATTCTCCATGGTTGTGTGAGTGGTCCTAGGACGGTCGGATGTCGCGCGCGACGGTGCGCTCGAGTTCGAGCAGCGCATCGGAAAGCACCACGAGGTCGCGATCCGTGCCGGGTACGGCCTCAAACAGGAGGGAGCGGATGCCGGCCGGATCGCGCGCGGTGATGGCCGAGACCGCGCCGATCACCTCCTCGACGGTGGCAAGACGCGGCAGTCCGCACAGCACAGCGAGTCGATCGATCGCTCCGATCCGCAGAGAATCGAGTGCTCGGCGCCGCGCAGCACCCTTCTGGTAGAGGCGTGCTCGCCCCTCCATCGTCTCGCTCGCCCGCACGACGACCGGAAGGTTCTCGATGACGAGCGGCCCCATCCGTCGTCCACGCCAGAATGCGGCGGCGATCACGACGAGCGCCAGCAGGGTCATGACCGAGCTCACCCAGGGCGGCGTGAGGGCCGCGATACTCGGTTCGCCAGAAACGGCGGTGTCGTCGATTGTCGGGAGGTACCAGACGAGCTTCGCGTTGTCGCCGAGCAGGTTGAGGGCGAGGGCAGCGTTGCCGCGCTCGGCAACGTGTTCGTTGCTGAGCGCATCCGTCGTGCCGAGAACGGTGATCGTGCGGGTGCCGCGTTCGATGTTGATGAGGGAAAACACGTTCTTACCGCTGCCAAGACACAGGGTAGCGGAGGCGTGCTTGACCACCAGGCGGTATCCGTTTCCCGCGCCGGTCACGACGCCCGCCTTTGTGACTGCCGCGCTTGTGCAGTCACTCGACAGCGACTTCTTGTTGACGATGCCGGCCGCGCCAACCTCCGGGGCCAGCGCCGTGAGCTGCGAGAAGTCCGGCGAGAGCACGACAACGTGGTTCGCGAGTGCGGCGACGGAGCGCAGTTGCTTGTCGCTGAGGTAGCGGTTGGCGTCGTAGAGGAAAAGCGTCGAGTTCGCGGTCGTGTCGAGGGCCGTTTTCGTGGCGGCGAGAGAGCCCGAGACGATGACATCAACGCCCTGTTGCCTGAG
>JAYTEZ010000186.1:0-5914 GCA_043734805.1 Microbacteriaceae bacterium | reverse complement strand
GAATTCGTGCGCATCCGAAAGGTGGAGTTGGATGCGAATGCTCGAGCCCGCAGGACGTCGCGATTGAAGAAGCAGGATGCTTAATAGCTGAAACTGCTCTTGTTGGGTGTGCGACGCGGGCCTAGGCTGTGCCACATGAAGAGCACAAAGCGCTACGCAGTTACTCTCGCCATCGCCCTCACCGTGCTTGTCGGCCCGGCGTTGAGCGGCTGTTCCGTGCAGAATCTCGTCCAGAACGCCACCGGGGGACAGGTCGATATCGGGGGCAAAAGCGTGCCGAAGGACTTTCCGGGCGATGTGCCGCTTGCCGCAGGCGATGTCATCCTCGGCGGCTCTGTCGGCGCAGGTGCCAACAAGGTCTGGAACGTGACGATCTCGGTGACCGGCGCGTCGGCCTTCGATGATATTGCGACCCAGCTCACCGGCGCGGGCTTCGCGCACGAGGGCGTTGTCGGTGGCAGCACGGCAGCCGGTGGAACCGGCACATTCCAGAATGACAAGTTTGGAGTGCTCGTCGTGGTCAGCAAAAACGGCGACAAAGGCTGGTTTGTGAACTACACCGTCACCACAAAGTCGACCAAATAGCGTCCGTCGGTTTTATCGTTGTGACCCCAGTCGGTCACAGTGAATGTGGCTCGTCCGATGACATCGCCTGCCATCCTCGGCGACCGCGAGCGCCAGGCGAGCGGTACGAAGGGTGCGCGACATCATCGTGCCTCTTCGGCGACCAGCGTCCGCGGGGCTCGAAGGGACGGAGCCGCGCTCTGCTGCCGGCGGACAAAGACGATAAAGGTCGTGAGCACCGGAACGACGTAGGCCAGCCATGCGATCGCCTGGAGCCAGGTGGTGGCGGGGGAGAAGTTGATGGTGCCCCTGAGCAGTGTGGCGTACCAGCTGCTCGGGGGAACCGCCGAGCTCACATCGAATGCGAAGCTGTTCATGCCGGGCAGGAGGCCCGCTTCCTGCAGGTCGTGCACGCCGTAGGAGAGCACGCCCGCCGCAACAATGATAAGGAATACTCCGGTGTAGGTGAAGAATTTTGTGAGATTGATGCTCACTATTCCTCGATAGATCAGGTAACCGAGCACGAGTGAGACCAGGATGCCGAGGCCGGCACCGAGGATGGGCAGTGTCGTCGCCCCCGTGGCCTGCACGGCCGCCCAAATGAACAACGCGGTCTCGATGCCCTCGCGTCCGACGGCGAGGAAGGCAACAAGCACGAGGCCCCAACCAGCCCCGGGGAGGTGCTTGTCCACACCAGCCTTGAGGCCACCGCTGAGGTTTCTTGCCGTCTTCAACATCCAGAAGATCATCCAGGTGACGAAACCTGTCGCAACGATCGACAGGCCGCCGCCGATGACTTCCTGCGCTTCAAAGCTGAGTCCGTAGGAGCCGAACGTCAGGATGGCGCCGATTCCCAGTGAGAGCGCGGCGGCAAGACCGATGCCGAGCCAGATGCGGGGGAGCACGTCGCCTCGACGAATCTTGATGACATAAGCAATGAGGATTCCGATGACGAGAGCCGCCTCGAGTCCTTCACGCAGGCCGATGAGAAAGTTTGCGAACACGGATTCGTTTCTGGATCGAAGGATTGGTTAGGCTAGCCTTACTGACTTGACTCTACCGTTGGGGGTGGGCTGTGTCCATCTCCCGATCACCGTTCTGCGTGCAGTAAATTCGCATCGTGGAGTCAAATCGCGCAGAAGCGCCCGTGCCCGAGCGCGTGCTCTTTGTGCACGCTCACCCCGACGACGAGTCGATCTCAACCGGCGGAACCATCGCGACGCTCATCGATCGCGGAGCCAGGGTCACGGTGGTCACCTGCACGCGCGGTGAGCTCGGCGAGGTGATCCCGGCGGAGCTGAAGTACCTCGAAGGCTCCGGTGAGCCGCTCGCCGAGGTGAGGACGGCGGAACTGGCCTCAGCGATGGCCATCCTCGGTGTGACAGATCATCGGTTTTTGGGCGACGCGAACGCGCGGTGGGCCGATCGTGCTCCCCGGCGCTATACGGACTCCGGCATGCAGTGGGGCGAGCACGGCGCTGAGCCGCTGTCGACCACGAGCGAAGACTCGCTGTGTGCTGCGCCGCTTGGCGAAGTCGCGGCGGATCTCGCGACCGTCATCGACGCGATAAAGCCGGATGCCGTCGTCAGCTACGACGCGAACGGCGGCTACGGTCACCCGGATCACATTCGGGCGCACGAGGCCAGCCGTCGCGCAGCCGAGGTGATGAATGTTCCCTTCTACGCCATCGAGCCGGGCGATTCAGAGGATTTGACTGATCCAGCTGATTGGACCGGGGGGACGCGGCGCGTCGATGTGGGTGCGGCGCCGCTCCGCATCGATTCGAGCTCCGTGCTCGGGCGAAAGCGGGATGCGCTTCGCGCGCATCGCACCCAGGTCATCGTCGACGGTGATCGCTTCTCGCTCTCGAGCGGTCCAAGTCGGCCCATCGCCGCCGTCGAGCTGTTCACGCGGGTGTGTTCGGAGCCACGGCGGTCTGTCGCCTGGAAGGATCGGGGCTTCGGCGTCCATCTGCTGGCCTGGATTCTCGTCCTCATGGTCGGGGCTGCCGTCGGCGGCATCGCGACCGTCAATCACCAGTTCACCGCGATGATGTTCGGGCTGACGGTCCCGGTTGGGATCATCGCGACCCTTTTCATCGTGACAACTCTGCTTGCCGGACTGCGCATCGTGTTCGCCGGGCGTCTCGTGGTCGGTTTGGCCGCCATCGGCATTCTCGGCGTGATCGGCGTGCTGTCGGTCGCGAGTGGCGGCGGCTCCATCCTCGTCCCGGCCAACCCGGCCGGTTACCTGCTGACGTATGGTCCCGTCGTCGTCACCATGCTCGTGCTCGCGTGGCCGGCAGCGGGCACCTTCACCGGGGATAAGCTTGTCAGCAGGCTCGAACCGAAGGGAATGCCACGACCGTGACTTACGTCATTGCTCTCCCGTGCGTTGATCTTAAAGACCGTGCGTGTATTGACGAGTGCCCGGTCGACTGCATCTACGAGGGTGACAGGATGCTGTACATCCACCCGGACGAATGCGTCGATTGCGGCGCCTGCGAACCGGTCTGCCCCGTCGAGGCCATCTACTACGAAGACGATGTGCCCGAGCAGTGGGCCGACTACTACAAGGCGAACGTCGAGTTCTTCGACGACATCGGTTCCCCAGGAGGCGCCGCGAAGGTCGGGGTGATCCACAAGGATCACCCGCTGATCGACGCCCTCCCGCCCCAGGCCGCTGGCGTCTGAGTGGCGCTGCACCTTCCCGACTACCCTTGGGATTCGCTCGCGCCCTACGCTGAGCGGGCGAAGTCCTTTCCCGGCGGGATCGTCGATCTTTCGGTCGGTTCACCGGTCGATCCGACACCCGCGATCATCCGTGAATCGCTCGCGGCGGCGACGGATGCCCATGCCTATCCACTGACGGCCGGCACGCCCGCACTGCGCGAGGCCATTGTCGCCTGGTTCGCCCGGCGACGCGGAGTCGGCGACCTGAGTGT
Source organism: Microbacteriaceae bacterium (assembly GCA_043734805.1). GTDB lineage: Bacteria > Actinomycetota > Actinomycetes > Actinomycetales > Microbacteriaceae > Lacisediminihabitans. The sequence goes on along the minus strand of JAYTEZ010000186.1, from coordinate 2,405 downwards.
CGCGAACGTGCTGCCGACCATCGGCTCGAAAGAGTTCATCGCCGGCCTTCCGCTCTGGCTCGGTCTCGGTGCGGGAGATGTCGTCGTGCAGCCGTCGCTCGCCTACCCGACCTACGCGATCGGGGCAGCGCTGGTCGGGGCCACTGTCTTCTCGAGCGACGACCCTGCACAGTGGCCGGAGAACACGAAGCTCGTCTGGATCAACAGCCCCGGCAACCCCAACGGGCGGATCCTCGGTGTTGAAGAACTCACTGCAGCGGTAGAGCGGGCTCGTGAACTCGGCGCCATCATCGCGAGTGACGAGTGTTATGCGGAGCTCGGCTGGGAGGCGCCGTATGACGAGGGCGCGACTCCGAGCATCCTCGATCCCCGTGTCATCCATGGCCTGCGCAGCTCGGTACTGTGCGTGTACTCGCTCAGCAAGCAGTCGAACCTCGCCGGCTATCGAGCCGGATTCGTGGCCGGATGCAGCGAGATTCTTGGCCGACTGCTCACGGTGCGAAAACACGTCGGTACCATGCCGCCAGCGCCGATCCAGGCGGCAATGGTCACCGCGCTCGGCGACGATGAGCACGTCCGCGTGCAGCGCGAGCTCTACCGTTCCCGCCGCGCCAGACTCAAGCCCGCCCTCGAGGCCGCGGGATTCCGCATCGACGACAGCCAGGGCGGGCTCTATCTGTGGGCAACCAGGGGCGAGGACGCGTGGGCCTCGGTTGACAGACTTGCCGGCCTCGGCATCCTGGTCGCCCCTGGCACTTTTTACGGCGACGCGCCGTCACAGCATGTGCGAGTGGCGATCACAGCCGCCGACGAGGCGATCGACGCGGCCGTCGATCGATTGGCGACAGTCTCCAACTGAAGCGCGTTTTCCTTGGTGGATGCGACTGTCGACCGTTGCGCCAATTAGGCTGTAAGCGTGAACGACGCTGCCGATGACAACGCCGATAAGGCCACCCTGCACTATCCGGGGGGACGTGCGGATTTTCCCATCCTGAACGGTGCCGACGGCGCTTCGGCCATCGACATCTCCGCCCTCACCAGGACGACCGGGTACACCACCCTCGACGCCGGCTTCGTCAACACCTCCGCTACGAAGAGCGCTATCACCTACATCGACGGCGACAAGGGCATCCTGCGCTACCGTGGGTACTCCATCGAGGCCGTCGCGGCGAACTCGACCTATCTCGAGGTGGCCTGGCTGCTCATCTATGGCGAGCTGCCATCCGCTTCCGAACTCCAGTCATTCGAGGATCGGGTGCGCCGCCACACCCTCCTGCATGAGGACCTTCGTCGCTTCTTCGATGCGCTGCCGTACAACGCGCACCCCATGTCCGTGCTGTCGAGTGCGGTCTCAGCGCTGTCGACGTTCTATGAGGACTCACTCAGCGTGCACGATCCGGTGCAGGTCGAGCTCTCCACCATCCGTCTGCTCGCCAAGCTTCCCGTTATCGCGGCCTATGCGCACAAGAAGAGCCTCGGCCAGGCCTTCCTCTATCCCGACAACTCGCTGAGCTTCGTCGATAATTTTCTCAAGCTCAACTTCGGCACGATGGCGGAGCCGTACGAGGTGAACCCCGTGGTCTCGAAGGCTCTCGAGCGGCTGCTGATCCTGCACGAGGACCATGAGCAGAACGCATCAACGTCCACGGTTCGCCTGGTCGGTTCGACGGAGGCCAACATGTTTGCCTCGATCTCGGCCGGTATCAACGCACTCCGTGGCCCGCTGCACGGCGGTGCAAACGAGGCGGTGCTCAGGATGCTGAGCGAGATCAAGGCATCGGGCGAGACTGTTGAGAAGTTCGTCGAACGGGTCAAAAACAAGGAAGACGGCATCCGGCTCATGGGCTTCGGGCACCGGGTCTACAAGAACTTCGATCCGCGGGCGAAGCTTGTCAAACAGAGCGCGGACGAGGTGCTGAAGGCGCTCGGTGTTCAGGATGAGCTGCTCGACATCGCCAAGGAACTCGAGGCCGTCGCGCTCGCGGACGACTACTTCATCGAGCGCAAGCTCTACCCCAACGTCGACTTCTACACCGGCGTGATTTACAAGGCGATGGGATTCCCGCCGCGCATGTTCACCGTGCTCTTCGCAATCGGGCGCCTGCCAGGCTGGATCGCCCACTGGCGCGAGATGAACAACGACCCGGCCACCAAGATTGGCCGCCCGCAACAGCTCTACATCGGCTCACCCGAGCGCGGCTGGCCGACCCGCTAACCACCCGCTCTACCCCCGTCGCTCCCGCCCAAGTTTGGTACATGAAATGCAGGAGTGCAGCGATGCGCGTCTCGTAAATCGTTGCGGGTGATGCGCCCGGGTGCGAGTATCTCCTGCATTTCGCGCGATGCACCTGGCGCAGGATCGCGCCACGGTTCAGCCGAGATGGTCGCCGCGCGCGATGGCAGCT
>JAYTEZ010000185.1:0-5528 GCA_043734805.1 Microbacteriaceae bacterium | reverse complement strand
ATTCGTCTGCATCATCCCGATCACGGTCCCCGCAATCGTGGTGGTCGTCGGCCTCGCTCCCGTGTACTCCGTGGTCGCTCGCCTCGCCGGCTCTTCCGTCTGGACGCTCGCCTTCGCTTACGGCGTCACGGTGCTGCCGTACGCCTATCGCGCCATTCAGTCGAACCTCAGTGTTGTGGATATCGTCACGCTTTCCGAAGCGGCGCGCTCGCTCGGTGCGGGCTGGGGCAGCGTGCTGTGGCGAGTCATCCTTCCGAACCTGCGTCGAGGAATTCTGGCGGCTTCCTTCATCACTGTGGCGGTCGTCCTCGGCGAATTCACTATCGCTTCGCTGCTCAACCGGGTGAACCTGCAGACCGCCCTGGTGCAGGTGTCGAAGAGTGATCCGTACGTCGCGGTGATTTTCGCCCTTATCGCCCTCGCGTTCGCGTTCGCACTGCTCCTGCTCATCGGCCGCCTGGCTTCGGACCGGCGTTATCGGAAGGCGTCATGACCATCACCGCAGTACCCACCACGACCGCCACCACGACCGGCGCCGCCGTCGAGCTCATCGACGTCATCAAGGACTATTCCGGCCATCGAGCCCTCAGCGGCGTCACCCTCTCGATTAAGCCGGGGGAATTTGTCGCGCTGCTTGGACCTTCGGGTTGCGGCAAGACCACAGCGCTTCGGGCGCTGTCCGGCCTCGAGCAGGTGAACGGCGGCAGCATCCTGATCGATGGCAAGGATGTCGTGGACGTACCGGTCAATAAGCGCGACATCGGCATGGTCTTCCAGTCCTACTCGCTGTTCCCGCATCTGACGACGCTCGAGAATGTGGAGTTTGGACTCCGGATGCGCAAAGTGCCGACCGCCGAACGACGACGGCGCGCGGCGGAGGCGCTCGACCTGGTGGGGCTCGCTCACCTCGCCGGGCGGTATGCGCACCAGCTGTCCGGCGGCCAGCAGCAACGGGTCGCGCTCGCCCGCGCGCTCGTGACCCGCCCTCGCGTGCTGCTGCTCGACGAGCCGCTCTCCGCGCTCGACGCAAAGGTGCGCGTGCAGCTGCGGGAGGAGATCCGCCGCATTCAGACCGACCTCGGCATCACGACCCTGTTCGTCACGCACGACCAGGAGGAGGCGCTCGCGGTCGCCGACCGGGTCGCGGTGATGCGTGACGGCAACATCGAGCAGATCGGCACACCGGAAGAGCTCTACACGAATCCGGCCACCCCGTTCGTCGCCAACTTCGTTGGGTTGAGCAACCGGGTGCCGGCCGAGCTTATCGGCGGAGTGGTTTCGGTGCACGGGGAGAGGCTTCAGGTGCTCGGGAAAGCCCCGGCCGACGGACCGATACTTGCCTATATCAGGCCGGAAGACATCGTCCTTGCGGACCAGGGATTAGCCGCAACCGTTCTAGCCTCGAGCTTTCTCGGCTCGCTGCGGCGGACGCAGGTGCGACTGGCCGATGAGTCGCAGCTGTTGATCCAGCACGACGTCTCCGAGCGTCCACAGCCGGGGGATACGGTGCATCTTCGACTGCGCGGACTGCCGGTTTCGGTGAGCCCGCGCGAGGGCTGACTTCATACCGCTGGCCGCATGAACACCGGCATAGAATTACCGGGTGACGTTTGGACGACGCAAAACACCCGCGGCTGAGGCCTTTCGCCCACGGGCAGAGGATGCTCTTCCCCCCGCCATGAGGGTCGCCGGTGCATACTCCTGGCGCATTCTCGCCATCGCGGGCGTGATCGCGATTTTCATTTTCCTGGTCATACGGCTGCGGGAGATCGTGGTGCCGTTGATGGTTGCCATCCTGCTGGCGGCGCTGCTCGCGCCGTTCGTGCAATTCCTGCAGCGCCATCGCTGGCCGAAGTGGCTGGCGGTCGCCCTTGCCGAAGTCGGCATCATTGCGCTTGTGGTCGGGCTCATCGTGCTCATTGTCTTTCAGGTACGAAGTGGGTTCCCCGACCTTCAGAAGCAGAGCATTCAGGCCTTCGACCAGTTCAGGAAATACCTGCTCGATTCGCCGCTGCATCTCACCACCTCGGACATCAACAACTATCTCGACCAGGCCTGGAAGAGCATCCAGACTGATAGCCGGCAGCTCCTCTCCGGTGCGCTGTCCGTTGGCTCCTCCGCTGGTCATTTTCTTGCGGGCGTGCTGCTCACCCTGTTCGCAACGCTGTTCCTGCTCATCGATGGCAAAGGAATCTGGGCCTGGGTTGTTCGCCTGTTCCCGCGCAAGGCGCGCACGGCCGTCGGCGGAGCTGGCCGGGCCGGCTGGGTGACGCTCACCAGCTTCGTGCGCGTTCAGATCTTCGTCGCGGCCGTGGATGCGGTCGGAATCGGCCTCGGGGCCTTCTTCCTGCAGCTTCCGCTCGTCATCCCTATCGCTATCGCCGTGTTCCTCGGATCCTTCGTTCCGGTGGTAGGAGCCGCCTTAACCGGAGTGCTCGCGGTGTTTATCGCGTTGATCTACAAGGACATCGTTGCGGCCGTCATCATGCTTGCCGTCGTGATCCTGGTGCAGCAGGTGGAAGGCCATGTGCTGCAGCCGCTCGTCATGGGCAATGCGGTCAAGGTGCATCCGCTTGCCGTCGTTTTCGCGGTGGCTGCCGGAGCCTACCTTGCGGGTATTCCCGGAGCGCTGTTCGCCGTTCCGCTGGTCGCAACAGTGAACGTGATGATTCGCTACATCGCCGGCGGCACGTGGAAGAACAGCCCGAACTCGAACCCGAACCTGAAGGATGTACTGCGTGATGCGTGAGACCACCCTGGCTGGCCCTGCCCTGGCCGACTTCGAAGCAGCGCGCTCCGTCGTTTCCCGCGTGGCCGAAGTCACTCCGATGGAGAGTTCCCGCTATCTCACCGAGCTGCTCGGCTCGCCCGTCTACCTGAAGTGTGAGAATCTGCAGCGCACCGGGTCGTACAAGATTCGCGGCGCCTACAACCGGCTCGCGCGGCTCAGCGACGAGGAGAAAGCCCGCGGTGTCGTCGCAGCATCAGCCGGCAACCACGCCCAGGGCGTTGCCTTCGCCGCTCGCGAGCTCGGCATTGCGGCCACGATCTTTATGCCGGTCGGCGTCGCCCTGCCGAAACTGCAGGCCACGCGAAACTATGGGGCGGATGTCGTGCTGCGCGGTCACACGGTGGAGGAACCGCTGCGCGCGGCGGCCGAATTCGCCGCAACGACGGGCGCCGTGCTCATTCCGCCGTTCGATCACGCGGATGTTATCGCCGGCCAGGGAACGCTTGGTCTCGAAATCCTCGACCAGGTACCGGATCTCGAAACGGTCATCGTGCCGATCGGTGGCGGCGGGCTCATCTCCGGCATCGCGAGCGCCCTGAAGCAGAAGTTCGCGGCCGAAGGTCGATCGGTGCGAATCATCGGCGTGCAGGCCGCAAACGCCGCAGCGTATCCGGTGTCGATTCGCAACGGGAAGCCGACGGAAATCACGATCTCGCCGACCATCGCCGACGGTATCGCGGTGAGCAAGCCGGGCATCCTCAATTTCGAGATCATCAAGGATGCCGTCGACGAGATCGTCACGGTGACCGATGACGACATCGCGCGCGCCTTGCTCGTGCTGCTCGAGCGCGCCAAGCTCGTGGTCGAGCCGGCCGGCGCCGTCGCGGTCGCGGCGATCATGACCGGTCAGGTGTCGAACGCTGGAACGACGGTCGCGATCCTGAGCGGCGGCAACATCGATCCGCTGGTGATGGAGCGGGTTATTTCGCGAGGGCTCGCGGCATCCGACCGTTACCTCAAGCTTCGCCTGATGCTGAAGGACCGTCCTGGCCAGCTCGCCAGGGTTGCCGAACTCATCTCAGAGGCGAATGCAAATGTCATCGAGGTGCTGCACTCCCGGCACGGTCGCAATGCGCTGATCGGCGAGGTCGAACTCGAACTGAGCATCGAAACCCGCGGTCCAGAGCACGTGCAACGGGTGCTCGGCCACCTGGTGGAGGCCGGCTACGAGCCTCGAATTGACTTTTAGGCCCGTCCTCAGGCCAGGTACGTCTCGACCTTGACGATCTCGACCGTGATCTCCTTGCCATTCGGAGCGGTATAGCTCGTGCTCTCGCCCGCCCGGTGGCCGAGAATAGCGGCACCGAGGGGGCTTCCCTCGCTGTACACATCCAGATCACTGTCTTCGCCGACAATCTCGCGGCTGCCGAGCAGGAAGACGCTCTTCTCCCCGAAGATCCTGGCGGTCACGACCGTTCCGGACAGCACGACGCCCGTGCTCTCCGGGGCTTCGCCGACCTTGGCGTGACGCAACAGCTCGGTGAGAACCCGGATTCTAGCCTCCATCTTGCCCTGCTCTTCTTTGGCGGCGTGATAGCCGCCGTTCTCCTTGAGGTCGCCCTCTTCGCGCGCCAGCTCGATCTTCTTCGCGATCTGGGTTCGACCCTCGTTCGAGAGCTGCTCGAGCTCGGCGCTCCGGCGGTCGAACGCTTCCTGGGTTAGCCAGGTTTCGGTGGTCTGGATTGACACTGTGTGCTCCTCGCGCAAAACAAACGAGACCGGCCGCTCGGCCGGTCTCTGATCTCGTTGCACAAGTTTAGGTCAGCCAGCAGCGGTAGATCAAGCCGATTACGCCCCGTTCCGAACTCCTCACGATGTGGGTGTGCGAGGTTGTGTACCGGCTGGATGCCGGAATCGTGACGATCAGCCAGCCCACGATCCCGTGTGCCTCATTCTGTACCTGAAGCGCGCAACTCGCCGTGCTGCCCACCGGCATGGACACCTGGTAGCTGATGCTCACGGCCCGATCGCTGATGATCGTGCTGCCGTTGTCTACGGTATCGAGCGTGCTCCCGGCCTGGTCGAAGCCCGCCCACAGAACCCAGGCCACAACGACCAGGCCGGCTGCGACGGCCGCGGTGCGGTAAATCCACCGATCGCGCCGCTTCTTCGCCGGAGTGCGACCGTACCGTTCGGCCAGACCAGGGTCGGCCAGACCAGGGTCGGCCGGACCAGGGTCGGCCGGAGGTGCATCGATCGCGGTCATGAAACTTCCCTGGGCGTTTAGTCTTGTAACTCAAGGTTATCCGCCAATCCCTAGGAGTTCGGTGACACTGCGTCTGCTTGCCGTGCATGCCCATCCCGACGACGAGTCGAGCAAGGGCGCCGCCACGTACGCCTTTTACCGCAGCATCGGCGTCGAAGTGCTCGTCGTCAGTTGCACGGGTGGTGAGCGCGGCGACATCCAGAATGAAGCCCTCGAAGAGCACGCCATGGCGAATCGCGACATGGCCGGGCTTCGACGGATCGAGATGGCCAGAGCTCAGGCGGCGATCGGCTTCGAACATCGATGGCTCGGCTACCTCGACTCCGGCCTTCCCGAAAACGACGAACCCGTTCCGGCCAACAGCTTCGCGACCATTCCGCTCGAAGTCTCCGGTGAGCCGCTCGTTCGCATCATCCGCGAGTTTCGTCCGCAGGTGCTCGTGACCTACGACGAGAACGGCGGGTACCCGCATCCCGACCACATCCGCACCCATGAATTGTCGTTGTTTTCGTTCGAGGCCGCCGCTGACCC
>JAYTEZ010000184.1:0-3130 GCA_043734805.1 Microbacteriaceae bacterium | reverse complement strand
CGCGGCCTACCTCGCGGCACTGGCCTTCGCCCGGCTCGCTGAGGTTGCTCCATCCGATAGTGCCCGTTCCGGCGGATAGTGCCCGCTCCGCGGGGCACTATCCGCCGGAACGGGCACTATGCGGAAGGTTTTGGCTTCAGCTCGCCGCGGATGACCTTGTGCGGTGCAGCCTGGGCGACCGGCTTGATGGTCACGAGGTCGAGGTTCACGTGGCCGGGGAGCTCGATCGCGTGCACGATCGCCTCGGCGATGTCCTCGGCGTAGAGCGGATTCGGCACATTGGCGTAGACCGCGTCGGCACGCGACTGGTCGCCCGCGAATCGTACGAGCGAGAACTCATCCGTCTTCACCATTCCCGGCGCGACCTCGAGAACGCGGATCGGCTCACCGGCCAGTTCAAGCCGCAGCACGGCCACGAGCGAGTGAGCCGCAAACTTGGAGGCGTTGTAGCCTCCGCCACCCTCGTACGCGATGTGTCCGGCGATCGAGGTGACGGTGAGGATGTCGGCGTGGCCGCCATCGAGAGATGCGGCCCGCAGCAGCGGGAGCAGCGCACTCGTCACGCGCTTGACCGCCACGACGTTGACGTCGAACATGCGGGACCAATCGTCCGCATCGCTGTCCTCGATCGAGGCGAGACCGAAGGCCCCACCGGCGTTGTTGACGAGCGCGTGGATGGGCCCGAGGTCGGCGAGATAGTCGCGAAGGGCATCAACGGCGACCTGGTCGGTCAGGTCTGCGGTGAAGACATCCGCGCCGGTTTCCGTGGCGAGCGCCTCGAGACGATCGGTGCGCCTTGCGACCCCGACCACGTCCCAGCCGTGCGAACGAAACAGCCGGACGGTGGCAGAGCCGATTCCCGAACTCGCCCCGGTAACCACTACGCGTCGTGTAGTCATTGCTCTCCCTGCGTCAGCCTCATCCAACCGTAGCGCGGCTGCGCTGCGGCAGACGAACCGCTCAGCGCTAGCCCTCGGTGCTGTACCCGCGGCTCACGCGCTTCGGCAACGCGAAGACGAGGAAGAACGCGACGAGCGCGAAGGCCGCACTCACTGCCATCGCGGCCGCCGCGCTGTGAGTGAAGCCGACAGCAACGTTGTGTGAGACTGCGTGAGCAATTTCGGCGGGCGTCGGGCGAGCGGCGAAGCTCGGTTTTGCGACCGAAAGAGTTCCGAAAAACACGCTTCCGATCACCGCGATACCGATGGCGCTCCCGAGTCGCTGCATCGTGCCGATGACGCCGCTTGCGGCCCCGGCCTCCTGCGGGTCAACCGTCGCGACGATGAACTGCGCATTCGGTGCGATGAACAAGCCGCTACCAATGCCGGCCACGAGCAGGGGTCCGAGCAGGTCCAAGCTGGTGAGGTCGGCGGCCGGCACGGTGAGCAGGATGACCCAGACGGCTGCGAGGCCGATGGCGACCATCGCGACGCCGAGAACCAACACCGAGCGGCCGAGTTTCGCCGCCATCCGGTTGCTCTGCGATGAACCGAGGATGCTGCCGATCGCGAACGGGATCGACACGAGACCCGCTTCCAGCGCGGTATGACCAAGCCCCGCCTGCCAGAGGATGGAGATGGTGAAGAAGATGCTCGTGAATGCCGCGAAGTAGACGAGCGCGAGGATCGTCCCACCGGTGAATGCCGGGTGGCTGAACAGGTGGGGAGGCACGAGCGGACTCTTACCCCGCTTGACCATGAATACCTCCCACAGTGCGAAGAGCACGATGAGGATCACACCGCCGGCCAGGGAGAGATAGGTCCAGAGCGGCCACCCCGTGGTCTGCCCTTCGATGAGAGGAACAAGAATCGCAACGAGACCACCGGCGAGCAGCACGAGGCCGACCCAGTCGACGCCGGTGGAGGCCTTTGTGCTCGCGGCACCCCGGGGCAGCAGCGCGACGGCGGCAACGAGCGCGATGATGCCGATCGGCACGTTTACGTCGAAGACGTAGCGCCAGCCCTCCTTCTCGCCGAAGGCCTGGATGATGAGGCCACCGACGATCGGTCCGAGGGCGGACGAGAGACCGATGACGGCGCCCATGATCGCGAAGGCCCTGCCACGGGTCCTGCCCGGGAAGAGCAACTGAATAAACGCGGTGACGGCCGGGAGGTAGATGCCTCCGGCGAGGCCCTGGATGACTCGGGCGACGACGAGTTGCGTGCTGTCCTGCGCCAGCCCACAGGCGAGGCTCGCGACGGTGAACAGCGCGAGCCCGGCGATGAAGATCCACTTGTGACCGAAACGGTCACCCAGGCGCCCGGCGGGGATGAGCACGAGGCCGAAGGCGAGCGCGTAGCCGGAGATGATCCAGGAGAGCGTCGCCTCATCCGCGCTGAGGCTCGTTCGAATGGTGGGCAGCGCAACGTTGACGATGGTCGCGTCGAGCAGCGACATGAACATGCCGATGAGCAGCACGCCGAGGGCTTGCCAGGCGCGCCGCGGCGACACCGCGAGGGCGTTCGGCGCTGTGGACGTCATGGCCATTAGTGCGATTCTTTTCGGGACTTTTCGTCCGCAATGATCTCGGGCAGCGCCGCGAGCAGGTTTTCGTGCCACGCGATCTCGCCCCGCCACCGGGCGGCCTGGTGCCGCATGGCCCAGAGCTCCGCGACGGTGAGGAAGTGAGCGATCGATTCGAGGTTGGCCTCGTTCGCCTCGAGGGTCGCGCGCAACCGGGCGAGACGGCCTCCGATGACATCCGGTAGCTCGTCGAGTCGGGCGGGATCGAGTCGCGTCAGTGCGAGGTCGACCGGATCTGGCTTGATGACGATCTCCGACAGGCCCCGGGTGCGCAGTTCCTGGAGTGCGTGTTCACCCTCATCGCTGATTCGATACACCTGGCGTTCGGGGTAGTTGCCCTGTTTCTCGACCCGGTCCTCGGTGATGAGGCCCTCGCTGGCGAGACGTTTTATCGCGCCGTACACGGCGCTGGAGGCGAAATCCGTCCACTGGTCGATATGTTCCTCCTCCGCGAGCAACAGGAGGCCATGGCCGTGCATCGGTCCGCGCTGGTCGAGCGAGCCCAGAATGAACAGCCGGATTGAAGACATGCGACTAGTCTTGCATGACTAGTCGTGCGTGCTACACCAACATTACGTCCCGAGTCCGTTACCGTTGTCCCTCGCAG
>JAYTEZ010000183.1:0-5558 GCA_043734805.1 Microbacteriaceae bacterium | reverse complement strand
CTGCTCGCTAATTACTTGACATAATACGAGTTAATTCTCGGCGGCCCTGGCCAGGAAGCGCTCGATCGCCTCGACGACAAGCGCGTGATCGTCGGCCTGAGGCAATCCCGACACGGTGATGGTGCCGATGACGCCGGAGTCCTTGATGGTGATGGGAAATGAACCGCCGTGCGCGGCGTACATCGTCAGGTCGTTCCAGGGGCGCTCTTCGAATGAGGTTCCCGACATCCGGTGGCGCAGCCCGACGAGAAAGGAACTGTTGCCGAAGCGGCGGACGGTTCGTGCTTTCCGCGTCACCCACTGGTCGTTGTCGGCCGCGGTTCCCGCCAGAGCTGCGTGAAAGAGCTGCTGTTCGCCACGGGTGATGTCGATGGTGATGGTGAGCGAGCGTTCTGTCGCCATTTCGACCAGAAGGCTGCCGAGCTTCCAGGCGTCTGCGTGCGCGAAGCGAGTGAAGACCAGCCGTTTTTCCTGCTCTTCGATTTCGGCGATGAGAGCCGTGACATCATCTGACATGGGTGAGCCTTTCGTGAAGTGGATAACTAGCGGGATGGCAGCTGGCTGCGGATGAGGGTTACCAGATCGGCGGGTTCAAAGGGTTCTGCGGTGGCGATGAGTTCGTCGAGCGACCACCAGCGGTGCTCGAGCACATCACTGTGTTCCTCCGGAGTCCAGTGGGAACGGGACGGTTGGAACGTCGAGGTGCGCGTGACGTAATACTCGGCGTGTCCGGTGTCGTGATCACCGCCCTCGTAGTCGACGACGAAATCGAGGTTCCACACAGGAGCTCCCAGATCGTCGATCTCCAGACCGGTCTCCTCGAACAGTTCGCGGCGGGCACCCTCGTCATGGGTCTCCCCCGGCTCGACTCCGCCGCCCGGCGTGATCCAGCGTGTCGGTTGCGCCGGGACAGAGCCCCTGGTGAGAAAGAGCAGCGTGCGATCCCGTTGGTCGAGCACCAGGATCCGCGAGGTGCGGCGATGTCGGTCGGTCACGCCTCGGCTCCCCCGGCAGGGTTCGCGAACGTCGGAAGATACCGCGCCCACCATTGCAGGATCGCCTCGAATCGCTGCAGGCGGTGCCGCGGTCGCCCGCTTCGGCTCAGCTCATGGTTTTCACCGGGAAATACGAGCAACTCGGTCGGCACGCCATTGCGTTTCAGCGCCGCATAGTAGCGCTCCCCCTGGCCGAGAGGACAGCGCAGGTCGTTGGCCGAGTGGATGATGAGGGCGGGCGTCGTCACCTGGCCGACGACAGCCTGTGGGCTTTGTGCTCGCACCAGCTCGGGGTCGGTGCCGGCATATTCGTCACTAAAAAATGACCCGATGTCGGATGTTCCGACGAAGTATTCCGGATCGAGGTAGCCGCGCTCGACGACTGCCGCGGCGAAACGATGATCGTGAGCAATGGTCCAGGCGGTCAGATAGCCACCGTATGAGCCACCCATTATCCCGACGCGAGTCGCGTCGAAGGCGGGATCCCGCGCGAGCGCGCCATCCAGAAAGTCGATGACATCGGTGTAGTCGACTGTTCCCATCCGGTGACGAATTGCCCGTGCGTGGGCCTGCCCGTACCCAGCGGAACCGCGCGGGTTGCACATAACGACCGCGTAGCCGGCATCCGCGTAGACCTGTGCCTCATCGAAAAATGTGATCTCGTATTGAGCGAACGGCCCGCCATGAACGTTCAGGAGCACCGGATGCGGCCCCTCCCCCGCCGGGGTGAGCACCCAGCCGTGCACCGGGTATCCATCTCTGGCCGAGATCGTCAATTCCGTCGGCTCAATGACACCAGAATCCCGCAGCGCCCGTGAGAAGTCGGTCAGCGCTCGCACCGTCTGTTTCTGAATAAGGCCGAGGTCGCCCTGGGTCGCCGGGCCACGAAAACTCGCCACGATCGTTTCTCCCACCGCGTCATGACCGGTGATCTCGAGGTCGCCGGAGCTGAGGACAGTTGTCGTTCCGCCGCGGGTCACTCGAAGCAGTTCGACCCGGCCGCGCGCGCGATTCTGCACCAGGACCGCGTCGCCGACGACGGTGAGATCACTGCCGACCTCCCCAAGATCGATGATCGCCGGGTCCGTCAGCCGGCGTGCCTGCACACCCGGTCGGTCGAGTACATACAGCGCCGTCCCGGTGCCGACGAAGTCTCGGGCCGATTCCCCCAGTTCGCTGGCGAGGAAAAAAAGCGCGCCGTCCACGGCGAAGACGAGGGTCAGGACCCCGTAGTTGTGCTGGTGTCCCGTGATCTGGGTCGGCTCCGCCCCTTCAGCTTCCAGGTCCAGTTCGAAGATGTTCGACGCCAGGTCGTGATCTCGAGCTTCGTGCCGGGTGGAGACAAACGCGAGCTTCACACCGTCCGGCGAGAACGCGATCCCCCCGTGATCGACGTCACCGGAGGTCAGCCGTCGGGCGACGGGGACAGTTGCGGTCGGCTTCGGCGTCGGGTCATCGGCCGACGGTGCCGTCGGGTAGCCGGGCTCAGCTCCCGTGTCGGGGACGTCGACGAGGAAGATGTGTCGTCGTCGATCGATGGTGTACCCCACTCCGTTCGACCGGTATTTGAGAGTGGTGATCCGTCGCGGCGGCTCGACGTCGCCGTCCAGTTCTTTCACCGTGCCGTAGCGGCCGTCCTCGGGAACGGGGCTCGTGAAGGCGATGCGCATCGAGTTCGGCGACCAGCGGTAGCTGCCGATGCCGAGTTTCGCGTCGGTGACCTGCACGGCTTCTCCCCCGGCGGCATCAACCACGAACAGCTGGCCGGGTTGGTCCCCGGTGCTGCGGACGAACGCGAGCAGCACTCCATCGGGAGAAAATATCGGGTTCGAGTCGTTCACTCCGCGGGTCAGGCGTCGCGTGCCGCCGCCGCCCAGGTGCACGGTCCAGAGCTGCCCGACGTTTCGATCCGAATCGAGGTCGGGCCGGCTGACCGCGACCACCGCTCGTGAGCCATCCGGATGGATGGTGGGCCGGGAAACGCTCGACAGCAGTGGCAGATCAGTGGCTTTCATTACTCGTCATGATAGCGACCCGACCTTTCCCGGCCGATTCGATCAGAGCGCCCCGAAGCCACCGACGTCACCGACGAGGCGGGTGTGATCGGCGGGGACCGGTTCGACGGCCGCGAGGGTGATCTCCGCCGCGAACTCGCCGACGTTGTACAGCCGGCCTGCGGCGTCCTTCCGCGCGCTGATCGCGCCGGGGTTCGCCCGTTCGAGCAGGGTCGCCGTTATCGTGCCCTCAATCATGTCGCCCGAGACGACGACGAAACCGATCCCAGCCGTATCGAGCAGAGGAATCAGCTCGCGCAGGGCATCCTCCCCCGCACGCTTACTGAGCGCCACCGGCAGGTACTCCGGCATCGTCGGCGTCGTGTGGATGAAGTGTGCCTGGTGGCTCGTAACGAAGACAACGCGTGAGCCCGGTGCCATCAGCGGCAGCGCGGCCGTCAACAGGCTCACCTGTGCGTCGCGGTTAAGCGCCATGGCATAGTCGGCCGCCATGCCGGACTCCATGCCGCCGGAGGCATTGAGCACCAGAATGTCGAGACCGCCCCACTCGTCCGCGATGCGCTCGAAGAGCTGTGCGACGGAATCCGGGTCGGTGAGGTCCGCCCCGATCGCGATGGCGGATCCCCCGGCAGCCGTGAGCTTGTCGACGAGCTTGAGGGCGCGCGCTTCCTTGTTGCGGAAGTTGATGACAACGCTCGCACCGGCCTCGGCCAGGTAGCTTGCGGTGTCTGCTCCGATACCTCGGGAAGATCCGGTCACCAGCGCGCGCAGTCCGTCGAGGGATCCGGCGGCAAGGGGGTTTGTCACGATATCGACTCCTGTTAATTCGCGGCAACGCGACGCGCAAGCCTCGGTTCACGAGAATACCAACATCGGGTACGTGCGAGCGCCCGTGGTGCTAGTTTCGATAGCAAACGACGCACAAGGGGCGCAGCCGGATGATCGCTGATTTTCTGACCACATACGCGTGGGTTTTTTGGATCGGACTGATCCTCTTGTTCGTGATCATCGAGGTCGCCACCGTTGACTTCACCTTTCTCATGATCGCGCTCGGCAGCGTCGGTGGACTCGTTTCCGGATTGTTGGGCGCTCCATGGTGGGCGCAGATCCTCATTGCGGGCGTCCTCTCCCTGCTCCTTCTCTTCATCGTTCGGCCTGCCATGCAGAGGGCGCTTGGCCGGGGCGGCGATGCGACGCCGACCAACGTCGAGGCGCTGCTCGGACTGAGCGGAACGGTGACAACGAGTTTCGTCGCCGGGCGGGGCCACGTGAAACTTGCTAACGGTGAGACCTGGACGGCCAGGCTTTCGCAGGCCACAGAAGAACGTTCGGTAGAAACCGGCGAACGGGTCGTAGTAACGGCAATCGATGGAGCGACCGCCGTGGTCGTCCCCGCTGAAAGGACTGTATCGTGACCACTCCCGTCGAACTCTTTGGCCAGATTATTCTCATCATCGTGATTGCCATCGTGGTGATTTTCGTCGTGGTGATTTTGTTCCGATCGATCCGCATCATCCCCCAGGCCAGTGCGGGTGTTGTCGAACGGCTGGGCAAGTACCACAAGACGCTTCAGCCGGGACTTAATCTTTTGGTCCCGTTCATCGACCGGGTTCGCCCGCTCATCGACATGCGCGAGCAGGTGGTCTCCTTCCCGCCACAACCCGTCATCACCGAAGACAACCTCGTCGTCTCGATCGACACCGTCGTCTATTTCCAGGTGACGGATGCTCGTGCCGCGACCTACGAGATCGCGAACTATCTCGGCGCAGTCGAGCAGCTGACCACCACCACGCTGCGTAACGTCGTCGGCGGCCTCAACCTCGAGGAAGCACTCACCTCCCGCGACAACATCAACGGTCAGCTGCGCGTCGTGCTCGACGAAGCGACGGGCAAGTGGGGCATCCGGGTCGGCCGCGTCGAGCTGAAGGCGATCGACCCGCCCCTCTCGATCCAGGACTCGATGGAGAAGCAGATGCGCGCGGAGCGTGATCGCCGTGCCCAGATCCTCACCGCGGAGGGAACCAAGCAGGCCGCGATCCTGCAGGCCGAGGGCTCGCGCCAGGCGAGCATCCTCGAGGCCGAGGGAACCGCCAGAGCCACGGTGTTGATAGCCAATGGAGAAGCGGAAGCCATCAGGACCGTCTTTAAAGCCATTCACGATGGCGACGCGGACAGCAAGCTGCTCGCGTACCAGTACCTGCAGATGCTTCCGAAGATTGCCGAGGGTGAATCGAACAAGCTGTGGATCATCCCGTCCGAACTCACCGAGGCGGTCAAGAGGATCAGCCAGGGCTTCCACGGTAACCAGGGTGCGCCGCCGCCCGCCGCGTAGGAGCAACGATGCGGGTCGGCCTCGAAAGAGCCGACCCGCTGGCCTCAACAGTGCCGACAGGAACCGCCGACAGGAACCGGCCAGAGTGAACCGTGCCGAAGTGAACCGTGCCGAAGTGAACAGCGCCTATTTCGCGCCGGCTCTCCCGCGCATCCTCGCCCATCGGGGGCTCGCGCTCGAGGCTCCCGAGAACACCCTTCTCGCCTTTCTGAAGGC
>JAYTEZ010000182.1:0-3717 GCA_043734805.1 Microbacteriaceae bacterium | reverse complement strand
GCGGCCGTTAGAACCGATTCGAGGCCGCTTGCGAGATCTTCGATGACGAGCACCGCGCCGGTTTGGCGCAGTTCATCGGCGGAGAAGTAGCCGGTGGCGACCGCAATGAACGGGATGCCCGCCGCGCTCGCGCCCGTGTCGTCCCCGGGGGTGTCACCGATGATGACCATGCGCTGCCCGGCGAGAGCGGCGGCAGCCCTCAGCGTGATCTCGGATCTCACCGACGAAACGTCGCCAAAATAGGAGTGCTCCCAGTCGAACAGCTCGAGGTCGAGGCCCGCTCCCTGCATCTTGTAGCGCGTGCGATTCGCGGAGTTGCCGGTGAGTAGCGCGTTCACGTAACCCCGCTCGGCGAATGCGGTGACGGCCTCGACCACACCCGGTGCTATGTCACGACGACTGCCGCCGAGATGTCGCTGCAGCGAGAGCTCGTCGAGGTGTGCCGAGGCGACAGTGTGCAGTTCGCGGGGCAGCCCGTTGGCCTCAAGCGCTTCCCAGAGAATCTGACCGTCGGTCTTGCCATGCACCCGTGGCACCGGATGCTCGAGCTTTTGCCGAGCAGCGAGTTCGATGGCCTCCTGGTAGAGGCCACCAGCATTCACGCCGTTGAGGAGCAGGGTGCCATCGACATCCCAGAGAACGTAGAGAAGGGATTCGGGCATCTGTCCATGTTCCCACAGCGGCCCATCGTGCCGGCATCCGGCCACACTCCTCGCTCCCCTCAACGGAAATTCAGGAGGCTGGTGTGTGTGCGCGGAAATGTCCCTGCTCTCGCGGGCGCTCGGATTTCGACTCGCGCCAAACTCCTGAATTTTCGTAATGGGAGGTGGGAGGGAGCACCCGAAGAGCGGCTGCCGGCGGGGATAACCCCAGCCGCGGTGACACGGCGCTGCCCGGGTGTGAAACAACGGAAATTCAGGAGTCACGCCTTCCGGTGGCACGCGCGACCCCGCAATCGCGGGCCAGAAACGGGCCATGACCAGTTCGTTCGCGCAGAATTCCTGAATTTCCGTGAAACGGAAGCGGCGGATGGGTGGGCCTGGTGAGGACAACGTGAGGGCGCAGACGCGGGCGTGGCGAGGGCAATGCGAGCGGGGGATGCGGCGCGCGGGGCGAGGTGCACGGCGGAGTCTGGGAGAATCGGGTGGTCATGCCAAGTGCCCTGCCCATCGCCGACCCGGCCCCCGCCGAAGGCTCGCTGCCCGAGTCGGTGCTCGATGGTGCCGACGCGCGCAACTTCGGCGTCTACCTCCACGTGCCTTTTTGCCGGGTGCGTTGTGGCTACTGCGACTTCAACACCTATACCTCTGACGAACTGCGCGGGGCGAAACGCGCGGACTATGCGGGCCAGGCGATCGCTGAAATCGCCCTGGCCAGCGCGATTCTTCAACGGGCACAGCTGCCCGAGCGGCCGGTGTCGACGGTGTTTTTCGGCGGTGGAACGCCCACGATGCTTCCCGTCACTGATCTCGCGGCCATGCTCGCGGCGGTCAGGAACACCTGGGGTCTCGCTGACAGCGCCGAGGTCACGACGGAGGCGAACCCGGACTCGGTGGATGCCTCCTACCTGCGGTCCCTCGCCGATGCTGGTTTCACCCGTGTTTCGTTCGGAATGCAGTCGGCGGTACCCCACGTGCTCGCCACCCTCGAACGCACGCATGATCCAGAGCGGATCCCGCTCGTTATCGAGTGGGCGCGCGCGGCCGGGCTGCGGGTGAGCCTCGATCTCATCTACGGAACCCCGGGGGAGACGCTTGCGGACTGGCGCAACTCACTCGAGCATGCGATCGCGCAGAATCCCGAGCATATTTCGGCCTACTCGCTCATCGTCGAGGATGGGACGAAACTCGCACGCCAGATCAGGCGCGGCGAGATTGCCCAGCCGGACGAAGACCTGCAGGCCGACATGTACGAGCTTGCCGATGAACTCCTCGCAGTCGCCGGTTACCACTGGTACGAGGTGAGCAACTGGGCAACGTCGCACGAGCATGTCTCCCGGCACAATCTTGCCTACTGGCAGGGTCACGACTGGTGGGGTGTCGGGCCGGGTGCGCACAGCCACGTCGGTGGCGTGCGCTGGTGGAACGTCAAGCATCCGGCTGCCTACGCGGAGCGTATCCGTGCCGGGCAGTCGCCGGCCGCGGGGCGCGAGACCCTGGACGATGAAACGAGAAAGGTAGAGCGGGTGTTGCTCGGGACGCGAATCCGTGACGGGCTCGCGATCGGCGAGCTCACAGCACCGGCACGCACCGCTGTCGCTGGACTCATCGCAGACGGCCTCGTCGAGGGCAGCGCCGCCATTCGCGGCTCGATCGAGTTGACCCTGCGCGGGAGGCTTCTGGCCGACGCTGTGGTAAGACGGTTGCTCGACTGAACGTCCGAACGTCCGTAATCGTCGGTCAGGCCTTGACGAACTCGATAGCGACCGGATACCGGTAGTTCTCGCCGCGGTTGGCCGCGAGCGTGGCGATGATGCTGAAGATGATGTTCACTGCTCCTGCCGCGAGAAGAACAAAGAACCCGATAACGAACCAGATCGTGAAGAATCCGACGACGTAGGCGAGCAATAATGTCAGCTGGAAGTTGAGTGCTGCCCTGCCGTGCTCGCGAATGAATGCACCGCGATCCTTGAGCACGAGGTATCCGATGAGCGAAGGCAGAAAGTGGAAGAAGATCCCACCGATGTGGATGAGCGTTGCCCAGAGTTTCTCATCGCTCGGGCTGAGCGGCTGGACCGACTGGTAGGGGTTTGCGGGGGGCGGTGTGTTTTCAGACATGACCCCATTAAAGCAAGAAGCCCGGGAACAGCGCTCCCGGGCCTTCGAATTGCTGGTGCGATTGCGCTACTTGATGAGGCGAACGGAGACCGGGTAGCGGTAGCTGCCCCCGCCGTTTACCTTGACGCCACCGAGGATCGAGAAGATGAGGTTAACAACGTAGAGAGCGAACTGGAGGAATCCGACGAACAGCGCAATCGGGAAGAAAATTGCTGCGGTGATGTTCCAGAGAATCGCGAGAATGATCCAGGCCGCGATCCAGGTGATCTGCCAGTTCAGCGCTTCCTTCGACTCCTGCCTGGTGAGATTTCCGCGGTCCTTGAACACCAGGAAGATGATGAGCGACGGCAGGATCCAGAGAACTCCGCCGAAGTGTGCGAACGATGCCCACTGCTTGTCTTCGGCAGCAGTCAGGGGAGCCGCCGGCTGAGGTGCCACCGGTTGGGGAGTTGGATCAGTCATGTGCATTGCCTTTCTATGGGCGGGTCGATCCTGTTCCCAGGAAAGAGCGGGGACCGGCGCTTGTGCGTGGCCCTCGGTCGAGAGCGTTGCGCAAGCACATGCATACGGTACTGCTCCATTCGCCCCGCGTGCAACGGCTGGGTCACGGCGTGTCACGGTAGAATTGGCAGTCTGTAGTCGCGAGTGCTAAAAACCGGAGGTGAGGCGAGGTGGTCTCTGAGCGCGGTCTCGACGTCCTTCGCGTCATCGTGCAGGACTACGTCGCTTCCCGCGAACCGGTCGGATCGAAGTCGATTGTCGACCGTCACTCATTTGGAGTGTCGGCTGCGACCATTCGGAACGACATGGCACTGCTCGAGGAAGAAGAGTTGATTGCCGCGCCGCACACATCATCCGGTCGCATTCCGACCGACAAGGGCTACCGCGTCTTTGTCAACCAGCTCGCCGACCTGCGCCCCCTGAGCCCCGCCCAGCGCAC
>JAYTEZ010000181.1:0-4594 GCA_043734805.1 Microbacteriaceae bacterium | reverse complement strand
CGTGCCGCAGACGATGCAGAACTTCCACGCCGCCTCGAGAGCTGCTCCGCAGTTTGCGCAATGGCCCATGCCGAGCAGGTTACCAAGAGTCGATCGCGTAGCGTTGAGCCGTGACATCCGCTCCCCTTGTGATTGCCCACCGCGGGGCGAGTGGTTATCGCCCGGAGCACTCGCGGGCCGCCTATGAACTGGCCGTCTCCCAGGGGGCGGATGCCGTCGAGCCCGACATTGTGGCGACCAGGGATCGCGTTCTCGTGATTCGGCACGAGAACGAAATCTCGGGAACAACGGATGTCGCGAGCCACCCCGAGTTCGCCGAACTCCGCACCACGAAGGTGATCGACGGGGAGAAGCTCACCGGCTGGTTCACCGAGGATTTCAGCTGGGCCGAGCTCAGCACG
The DNA here is from genome assembly GCA_043734805.1 of Microbacteriaceae bacterium. Lineage (GTDB taxonomy): Bacteria > Actinomycetota > Actinomycetes > Actinomycetales > Microbacteriaceae > Lacisediminihabitans. Next base: position 4,193 of record JAYTEZ010000181.1, on the reverse strand, counting down.
CTGCGTGTGAAGGAGCGGCTGCCGAAGATCCGCGCTGCCAACAGCCGTTTCGCCGGGGAGCAGGGCATCCTCCGGCTCACCGATCTGCTCGAGCTGCTCGACAGTTCCCCTGTCACCGGTGCCGCCGCGACCGGTGCCGGACGTCGCGTCGGCATGGTCGCCGAGATCAAGCACGCGACGTACTTCGAGTCGATCGGGCTGCCGCTCGATGAGCTGCTCGCCGACGAGCTCGGCGCGGCCGGCTGGGTCGACGACGATCGGCTGACGATCGAGTCGTTCGAGAAGACGGTGCTGCTGAAGATCCGCGATCGGGGCGACACGGCCAGGCTCGTGTTCCTGATCGACGCGAAGGGTTCTCCGGCCGACGAGGTCGCAAGCCGGGGCAAAAAGGCGTTGTCCTACTCGGACTATCTCACCCCCTGGGGTCTCGCCGCGCTCGCGAAAGAGGTCGACGGCATCAGCGTGCACAAGCGCCTGATCCTGCCGAAGGATGCCGCGGTCACCGCGAACGGCGTGACCGATCTGGTAGCGCGTGCGCACGCCGCGGGGCTCACCGTTTTCTGCTGGACCCTTCGGGCGGAGAGCAAGTTTCTGCCGAAGAAGCTGCGGCACGGCTCATCCGCGAGCGAATTCGGCGACTGGAAGCGCGAGTTCCAGACCATCATGTCCTCGGGTGTCGACGGGGTTTTCGCCGACCAGCCGGATCTGGCGATCGAGGCGCGCGATTCGCTGCCGTAGCGCCGACCGGCTCTAGAATTGGGCCAGTCATGACCTTCATCCTGGATCCGGCCGAGCCGACAAAGCCTGCTGAACCGCGCGAATCGCCGCTCCTCGCCGGGTTGAACCCGCAACAGCGCGAAGCGGTGGAGTACCGCGGACAGGCGTTGCTCATCGTCGCGGGCGCGGGCTCCGGCAAGACGAGCGTGCTCACGCGCCGCATCGCAAGCCTCATCGATTCGCGCGAGGCGTGGCCGTCGCAGATTCTCGCGATCACCTTCACGAACAAGGCCGCGGCCGAGATGCGCGAGCGCGTCGAGGCGATTCTCGGACAGGCCGCGTCGGGCATGTGGATCTCGACGTTCCACTCCGCCTGTGTGCGCATCCTGCGGCGCGAGGCCGAGCACTTCGGTTTTGGCAAGAACTTCACGATTTATGACTCCGCCGACTCGCGCGCCCTGATCAAGCGGATCATCAAAGATCTGGATGCCGACACGTTCGGCTTCACCGTGAGCCAGGTGGCCGGCAGGATCTCGAAGCTCAAGAACGAGCTGAGCGACGTGGAGTCGTATGCGCGCGGTGCGAACTTCAACGACCCAGCCGAACGCATCTTCCTCGACATATTCCGCGAGTACACGCGGAGCCTCGCGAGCGCGAACGCCTTCGACTTCGACGATCTGATCGGGCAGACGGTGTACCTGTTCCGCGCGTTCCCGCAGGTCGCCGCCCTCTATCAGCGGCGCTTCCGCCACGTGCTGGTCGACGAATACCAGGACACCAACCACGCCCAGTATTCGCTCATTCGAGAGCTGACGCAGCCGCCGCGAACCGACCTGCTCAGCGATGCGAAGGGATTCGACGGGTCGCTGTTGAGTGACCCGACCAGGCCACTTGCGCCGGCATCACTGACCGTGGTCGGCGACTCCGATCAGTCGATCTATGCGTTCCGGGGCGCGGACATCCGCAACATCGTCGAGTTCGAACGCGACTTTCCGAACTCGAAGGTCGTGTTGCTCGAACAGAACTACCGCTCGACGCAGAACATTCTGAGCGCGGCCAACGCGGTCATTTCGAACAACTTCGACCGCAAAGACAAGAAACTGTTCACGACCGTCGGCGACGGCGACAAGATCGTCGGCTTCACCGGGTACAGCCAGCACGATGAAGCGCAGTTCATCGCGGACGAGATCACCGAACTGCACAGCTCGGGGCTCGAGTACCGGGATGTCGCGGTGTTCTACCGCACCAATGCGCAGACGCGAGCACTCGAGGAGATCTTCATCCGCTCCGCCCTGCCGTACCGGGTGCTCGGCGGCACCAAGTTCTACGAGCGTGCCGAGATCAAGGACGCGTTCGGGTACCTGATCGCCGTCGCCAACCCCGCCGACCCGATGGCGCTCCGCCGCATCCTGAACACTCCGAAGCGCGGAATCGGTGGCGTCACCGAGGCCGCACTGCAGAGCTATGCCGACCGAAACGAGATCACGCTGCGCGAGTCGCTCCGGCACGCGGACGAAATGGGCTTCGGCCCGAAGATCACCGGCGCCATCCTCGGCCTCGGCGCCATTCTCGATGAGGTCGCGCTCACCGCCGACACGGCTCCGGTCGCGGACATCCTCATTGCCCTGCTGACGAAGACCCGCTTCGTCGAGGCGTTGCGCGCATCGCGCGACCCGCAGGATGAAGCCCGGGCCGAAAACGTCGAGGAACTCGTCGCAGTGACGAAAGAGTTCAACAGGAACAATCCGGAGGGAACCCTCCTCGACTTTTTGACCGAGACCTCGCTCGTGGCCGCCGCGGATGACCTGGATGACTCGAGCGGCACGGTCTCGCTCATGACGCTCCACACCGCGAAGGGTCTCGAATACGAGGCGGTCTTCCTCACCGGGGTCGAGGAAGACCTGCTTCCGCACCGGATGTCGGCGAACGAGCCAGGCGGACCGGCCGAGGAACGTCGGCTCTTCTATGTGGGCATCACGCGCGCCCGCCGCAAGCTCTACCTCTCACTCGCCATGACGCGCGCGCAATTCGGGGACGTCAACGTTGCGATGCCGAGTCGCTACCTGCAGGAGATCCCGCCCGAGCTCATCGACTGGCGGCAGTCGCCCGGCATGGCGAACTCGCGCGGAGGCACCCAGCCGCGCGCGCTCAACGCCCGCCGCGGCGGCTTCGGCGCCGAGCCATCACTCGGCTCCGCGGGCGGTACCGGCGCTGGATCGGGCTATCCGGGCTCGGGTTCGGGCTCGGGTTACACGGGTTCGGGCTACGCCGCCTCGAGCGGTCCGGGGGCGACGGCGCTCGCGCGAGCCGAACGAGCCGCCCGAGCGGCCCTGCCGAAGACCGAGTGGGCGAACCGCGTGACGAACACGGTGCGCGACAACGGCGACCTGGCGCTGGTCGCCGGCGACCGCATCCGTCATGTCGATTTTGGCGACGGTAAGGTCACCGCGGTGACCGGCATCGGCCCGAAGAGCGTGGCCGAGGTACAGTTCGAGTCGGCCGGGCGCAAGCGGCTGCTCATCAAGATCAGCCCGATCGAGAAGCTCTGACTCCGCCGAGCGGGAAGCTCTGACTCCGCCGAGCGGGATCGCCAGGGGACAACTTGTGCTGTTCCGGGACCCTCCGGAGGTGCTTTGCTGTCCCATGGGGTGGGATGGGGTGGGATGGGGTGGGGCGGGGTGGGGCGGGCGGGGCGGCCGGACCGGGGCGGGGCTCAGCCGAGCGCGCGAAGGTAGTGGTTCTTCGGCCAGTGGCGGATCGCCCGGGGGAATCGCGGATAGACCCGCGCGGTCCAGCGCATGAGCCGGTCGAATCGTCGCTGCCGCCGCGGGCTCCAGGGCAGGCCGTATGCCTCGCGCAGTTCCGTCGACAGCAGCCCGGCGGTCACGAGTCGTCCAATCGGCATCGCCGCGCGCATCCAGAGTGGCCCGGTTTTTGGATGCAGCAGCCTACGCGAGACCTGGCGAACGGTGTCATCAACGCTCAGGTCGACCAGCTGCGCGTCCCAGTACACGCGGAAGGCTCCGCGATCCGCGGGCCACAGCGACGCGGGCATGCCGAGAGCGGTGCCGACCACCGCATAGTCCCGGTAGATGGTATCGGCGTCTTCCGCAGAGAGCGCTCCGAAGATGCGGGAGTGGAGCATGGTGGCAGTGTCGTACAGAGTCGCGGCGACCCAGAGCTGGAGCCGAGCATCCGCGGCGTCGTAGGTGTCCGACTGCACCGGCGCATGTGCGCGTGCGACCATCGCGGTGACCGCCACTACCTGCGAAGGCGTGCCGAAGACGAGCGCGTATATATAGGTGACCGTGTTGCGCAGGCGGCGGAGCGGATCGGCGGCGAAGTCGCTGTGTCGGGCGACCGCGTGGCCGACGGCGGGGTTGGCGAGCTGAAGCAGGATCGCCCTGCCGCCGCCGGCGAGGAAGGCGGCTTCGCCTCCGAAGTCGGTGAGGAGCACAGTTCATTGTGCGTGGTCT